>CAYRSY010000007.1:17422-30373 GCA_964427105.1 uncultured Dehalococcoidales bacterium | reverse complement strand
CCAAAAATAATCACTACCAGGTATGCTTCTGCCAGAGTGGACACTTGCATTCCTGCCTGCGCCATATAACCCAGTATGCCGGTTGATACCAGATAGCTGCATCCAATAGTTATCAGAGGCAGCAAAACAGCCACAGGAGAGCGATAAATAATCAACAGCAGCACAATCACCAGAATGATAGTCACCAGCGTTGTGCGGTCTATGGTATCCTGCACAGATTGATAAAGATCGGTCATCAAACCAGCATCACCCGAAAAATATATCAGTGAAGAGTCGAAATTTTCATTAACATAAGCCCTGACATGGCTTATTGCTTCCTCGGTCGAATTATCAAGCGCGGGCGCAGAAAAATACACAGACATAAGCATGGCAGTGTTATCCGGGCTGACAAGCGTAGAACTCAGGGTTTCAGATTCAAAGATGGATACGACTGAAGAAATAGTTGTCGGAGCAGCGCTTGAGATCAGCCAATCATGCAACTGCTGCGCCTGTTGCATATCTGTGTCGGAAAGCCCCTGATCATTATAAATCACAATCAATCCGCTCGAAGGTGCTGTTTGCAAACTTATGGCAAATTTCTCCTCCAAAATAGTGCGGGCTATCGCCGATTCCGTATCCTGTGGCAAAAACTGGCTCTGGTCGGTTACCCCAACTTCAGATAATTTAGGCGCAACCAGAAACAAGGTTAAGGCCGCCGCTATCCATACCAGAACAATACCCCATTTAAATCTGTTACTAAAACGGGCTAAAAATGTAAACATCGCAGCTACTCCTTCACATTCGTTTTGACACCCGTGCCGACACCTGCATATAAAAATTCAGCTACTTGTGCAGCAAGCTGCAACTGTTCATAATCAAGACCTTGCAACATTTTTTCAATCATGGAACGTCCCACATTCCACAACCCACCCATCAATTCCTGCCCTGCATGAGAAAGGCAGCAAATAACCTGCCGGCGGTCAGTAGTATCGATATCGCGTACCACCAGATTTTTAACCACCAGCTTGTCCAGAATACCTGTGGCAGTTGAAACGGCAACGCATAAGTATTCAGCAATAGCGCTCATACGCATAGAGCCGCCAGTATATAAGAGTAATAAAACCCTGAGTTGCGCAACTGTTAAATCCCCTGAAAGCAATTTCGCAAGCCCTTCATGAGGAGCGTTCGGACCTGCTGAGCGATATATTTTGTCGCTAAGTTCCATAATATACTGCGTCAGTTGCTTGCGGTTATTAACTGCCTCTCCATGAACTTTGCTCATTTTCATTCGCTTTCACCTAATATTTCGGTATTCCCTAACTAATTCTATCATTGAGCCATTTTTTGTCAACATCACTTCCAGCTATCTGCAATTGCTCAATCCGTAAATATTTCTATAGTGACAGATTTCATGGATTACGTTATTATTTAAATTGTTAAGCAAGATGCTATAAAATCTTATTGGGAGAATAAAATGGAAACAAAAGAAAAAAAACATATCATACTTGAAAAACCTCTTCCTGAGATTCTTGATGATATAGAAACCAGCATTGATACCGCAGAAAAAGCGGCAGCTGAAGCCAGGCAGGCTGCGGCTGATGCCCGCAAAGCCGGAGAACAAGCGGCAGCGGAGGTAATGAAGAAAATAAGGAAGTTATTTCTGAAAATGACACAGGACATTACGGAAGAGCTCGATAAAAGTTAAGCCACCGCACCTGGATAGTGCCCACGTATTGAAATTCTCGGGAACATCGATAAAGACTACTGCTGAAAAACGGCAGTAGTCTTTTTATATAGAATGTATATATAAATTTCAAACAGGAACATGTTATACTATCGTCCTGTGGAAAGGATATGTGCAGTATGCTTGCAGCTATAACAATTTCAACAGAATGGAAAAACTGGCTTATTTCAGCAGGAATTCTTCTTGCTTCCCTGCTTCTGGCTCTGCTTTCACGATTTGTTCTTCCCCCGCTGGTTGCAGCGCTGACACATAAGACCAAAACAGTTCTGGATGATCTATTAGTCAAAGCATTGCTTCCGCCCGTATCCATTGCGCTAATCATTGCCGGAATATGGCTGGCTCTTTCTCGCCTCTCCGAATTACAATCCTGCATGGAGCAAATAAATAAAACATTTATCGTCATAGCAATACTTTTAACAGCGATCACAATAGCCCGTTTACTGAATGCCATTCTTAATTGGTACGGCGGAGAAATCGCTCATCGTACAGCTACCGATACAGATAATAAACTTTTACCGGTGTTTGGGCGTGTAGGCAACGTTGTTATATACGCAGTAGCCCTCATGTTCATCCTGGACAAGCTGGGTATCAATATCAGCCCGCTTATCGCAGGTCTTGGTATAGGTGGTGTAGCCGTAGCAGTAGCAATCCAGCCAACATTAAGCAATTTTCTGGCTGGTACATACGTTATATCGGATTCCGTCATACGCAAAGGGCATTACATAATGCTGGATAGCGGACAGGAAGGGCTTGTGGAGGATATAGGCTGGCGCACTACCAAAATACGCCACTGGCAGGGAAACCTTATCGTATTGCCGAATTCAAGATTGGCAGACGCAGTAGTCACAGATTTCGAAGCAGCAGAACTCGCCAAGGTATTCGCCGTAGCCTGCGGAGTGAGTTACGATAGCGACCTAGACAAAGTGGAAAAAGTCGCAATTGAAGTGGCTCAGGAAATAATCTCCCGATGTCCAGAGGCCTCTAAAGATTTTAAACCTGTAGTGAGATACAAGGAATTTGGAGATTCAAATATTAACTTCACAGTTGTTCTAAAATCTGTTGACCGCGTCAGCCAATTTCCGCTTAAACATGAATTTATAAAAGCACTTCACCTGCGTTTCAAACAGGAAGGAATCCTGATAGAATATCCAGTGCGTAAGCTGCTACTTACAGAAACACCAACTAACAGAAATTCTATTGGCTAACAATTTAAATCCTGTCAAATAAGTGAATGTCCATAATATATGTGGATTTTAGCCGTAAAGTGCCGGTAATTAATCTTACAAGAGTTGATCTACGCAGCAATTATTTGACATAATAACATACCAGGAATACAATATGCTAAACCGCATGTTCATTAAACTGCCTTGACAACACAAAGTGTTGGTTGTTAGAGTATAATCCGATTTAATATGTTGAATCGATATGGCTAAACTGTTAGACAGCATAAACAGCCCCGCCGACGTTAAACGCCTCCCTGCTAAAGAGCTTGATACGCTTGCCGAAGAAATACGGCAAGAAATGATTGAAACGGTCAACATAACCGGCGGTCATCTGGCTTCAAGTCTTGGGGCAGTGGAGCTTACTATTGCCTTGCACCGCGTATTCGACAGCCCTAACGATAAAATTATCTGGGATGTTGGACACCAGGCCTACGCACACAAACTTCTTACAGGCCGACGTGAGCGCTTCTCCACTTTAAGGCAATATGGCGGGCTATCAGGATTCCCGTCGCGGGATGAAAGCATACATGATCCTTTCGGAGCAGGTCACGCCAGCACTTCCATCTCAGCCGCCTTGGGCATGGCTTCCGCCCGCGATTTAAACGGCGAAAATTATAATGTTGTCGCTGTTATCGGAGACGGCTCCATTAGCAGCGGCATGGCGCTTGAGGCGATAAACAACGCAGGTTCCTCAGGTATCCAGAAATTCATAGTGATACTGAATGACAATGGCATGTCAATCTCTCCTACAGTCGGAGCTATCGCCAAGCTATTACGCAAAGTGCGCTTCGACCGCCGTTATTATCAGGCAAATGAAAAAAGCAAGCGTATTTTAGATTTCATGCCTCTTGGAAAACAGATGGCAAGTCTCCTTGCACAGATCAAACATAGCCTGAAGAGCTTTTTCATTACCAATACATTATGGGAAGATCTGGGATTGGCCTATATGGGACCAATAAATGGGCACAACATTGCCGAAGTAGAATCAGCTCTGAAACAGGCGCGTGAATACGCCCATAAGGCTGTACTGGTACATATAGTGACAACAAAAGGTAAAGGTTACGGGCCGGCTGAAGATGATGCCGTTTGCTTCCATGGAGTAGCTCCGCAGAACCACAAGAAAAAAAACGCGCCCAGCTATAGTGAAGTATTTGCCCGCACCATGTTGAAGTTAATGCGGCTCGACAAATCTGTAGTCATCATAACCGCAGCCATGCCCGAAGGCAATTGCCTTAGCATCATACAGAAAGAATTCCCCAACCGCATTTTCGATGTAGGCATCTGTGAGCAGCACGCGGTCACTTTCGCTGCAGGGCTGGCAACCCAGGGGATAAAGCCGGTGGTTGCAATATATTCAACCTTCCTGCAGAGGTCTTTCGACCAGATTATTCACGATGTATGTCTGCAAAAACTGCCGGTGACATTCGCCATCGACCGTGGAGGTATCGTTGGCGATGACGGCAAAACGCACCAAGGGATATTAGACCTTTCATATCTTTCACTGATACCCAATCTTGCAGTATCGGCGCCTAAAGACGAAAATGAACTTCAAAACCTTTTATATACCTCTGTCTACAGCGGCCAACCTATGGCTGTGCGTTACCCGCGCGGCAGCGGTTTGGGTGTATCCATAGACGCTGAAATGCATTCCATCCATATCGGAAGTGCCGAGATACTGCGGAAAGGACAGGACCTGGCAATTATAGCGATAGGAGTCACTGTCCAAGCTGCTCTGAACGCAGCATCGGCTCTGGCAGAGCAAAACATTGAAGCCGCAGTAATTAATAGCCGTTTTGCCAAACCGCTTGACAGCGGCCTTCTAATTGAAATTGTGCAAAACACCAAGCGAATCATCACAATAGAAGAAAACGTATTGGCAGGCGGGCTTGGAAGCTCGGTAGCGCAGCTTATCGAACAATCAGGCATATCAAACATTCAATTACACAGCATAGGGATACCAGATGAATTCGTAGAGCATGGCACTCAATCAATACTTCGCGAGAAATATGGGTTGGATGAGAAAGGAATTATCAATCATATTTTCACCTTGTTTCCCGAACTTGCCAATCCAAAATTTAAGTCTGCCAGCCCCTATTAACTAATATATAAGTACAGTTCCAGGACAGGAGAAGATGGATAAAAAAACCGTTAGAGACATAAACGTTGCCGGTAAAAGAGTATTGGCACGAGTGGATTTCAATGTTCCGCTGGATATTGCTACAGGAGAAATCACAGACGACAGCCGTATTAAAGCAGCCATTCCAACGATTGATTATCTCCTCGAACATGATGCCAAACTCATTCTGTGTTCACACATGGGGAGACCTAAAGGCAAAGTTGTGCCTGCTCTCAGCTTGAGAACGGTATCCGAACGGTTGTCACGCATTTTACGACAACCTGTTGCTTTTGCTACTGACTGCATCGGAACAGAAGTCGAAAGCATGGCTGGGGAATTGAAAAACGGAGATATTCTCCTTCTGGAGAATCTGCGTTTCCACCCCGAAGAAGAAAAAAATGATTCAGCATTCTCCCAAGCTCTCTCCCGACTGGGAGATCTTTATGTTGACGATGCTTTCGGAACGGCTCACCGCTCTCATGCTTCTATAGTAGGAATAACCGACTATCTGCCTTCGGTGGCAGGGCTGCTGCTGGAAAAAGAAATTAATTCTCTTGGCGGAGTATTGCTGGATCCGGTGCATCCCTTTGGGCTTCTTTTAGGCGGTGCCAAAGTAAGCGACAAAGTAGCGCTTATTGAGAATATCCTGCCCAGAGTAGATTTTATCATCATAGGCGGTGGTATGGCAGCTACTTTCCTGAAAGCCAAGGGATACGAGGTTGGACACTCGCTGCTTGATGGCGCAATTGAAACAGCGGCATATCTTATTGAAAAAGCGGAAAGGAACGAGGTAAAACTTTATTTACCGGAAGATGTGGTAATTACCGACGCAGAAATTAATGCCAAACGGGAAACCGTATCCGTAGAAACCATCCCCTCTAACAAACGGATAGCGGATATCGGCGCATTGACCATCAGCCGTTTCACTCGCATTCTGGAACGCTGCAAAACAGTATTCTGGAATGGGCCTATGGGTATTTACGAAAACCCGCAATTTGCAGAAGGCACACAGGCAATGGCCCGCATTATATCCAGCATCAATGCCACGACGATAATAGGGGGAGGTTCAACCGCAGAGATTGTCACCGCCATGAACCTTAATGGAAGAATGACTTTCGTATCCACCGGCGGTGGTGCTGCATTAAAGTTCCTCAGCGGAGAAACACTGCCCGGGGTAGAAGTCTTGCTGGATAAAGACAAATCTGATTGAGGATAAGACGATGCAAACAGGAATGGAACTGGTAAAAAAGCTATCCATTACATCCCCTTCAAAAATAGTCTTGCTGGTAATCGACGGGCTGGGAGGCCTTCCAGCCGCTGGATCCGACCTGACAGAACTGGAAACCGCCCAAACACCCAATATGGATAAGTTGGCCGCGATAGGCAATTGTGGATTACTACAAACTGTAGGGACTGGGATCACTCCAGGCAGCGCTCCCGGACATCTAGGGCTTTTCGGGTACGACCCGATGGTTTTCACCATCGGACGCGGTGTGCTGGAAGCTCTGGGGATAGATTTTGACCTGCAGCCAGGCGACATCGCGGCACGCGGCAATTTCTGCACTCTTGACAATCAAGGCATGATAAGTGACCGCCGCGCCGGCAGAATATCAACAGAGCAAAGCAAGCAACTTTGCGATCTACTTGACGGAATGGAAATAGACGGCGTTAAAGTCATAGTTCAGGCAGTCAAAGACCACCGCCTGATAGTCGTCTTCCGCGGAAAGGGCCTGCAGGAAGAACTGAGCGATGCCGATCCGCAGCAACTTGGCGTACCGCCAAAAACTGTATCCGCTCTCATACCTGAAGCCAACCGGACTGCCGGCATCATTAACAAATTTTTGTCTCAAGCCAGAGACAGACTAGCCCCGTACCATCCTGCCAACATGGTCCTTTTACGCGGGTTTTCCCAAAAGCCCCTTTTTCCCTCGATGGAGGATATATATAAATTGAAAGCTGCCGCTATCGCCAGCTACCCCATGTACCGAGGACTAGCAAAAGTAGTCGGCATGAATGTATTGAAAACCGGAGCGACACTGTCAGACGAATTGATGACACTCGAACAAAACTACGCCAAATTCGATTTTTTCTTTATACATGTTAAGGGTGCCGATGCCGCAGGAGAGGATGGCGATTTTACCCGTAAAGTATCGGTAATCGAGGAAGTTGACCGCAACCTTCCGCGCCTTCTGGCGCTCAAACCTGATGTTTTGATTATCACTGGCGACCACTCTACCCCTGCAGCTCTGTCCGGGCACAGCTGGCATCCTGTTCCCTGTCTGCTGCATTCCCGGTGGTGCCGCCCGGACAAACTATCCAAATTCGGTGAATCTGCCTGCCGGCAGGGGGAACTTGGACAAATTCAGGCCACCTCCCTGATGCCGCTGGCTATGGCACACGGGCTCAAATTAACTAAATTCGGAGCATAAAATGCGCAAACCTTTAATTGCCGCCAATTGGAAAATGAATACAACTGTATCCGAGGCTCTGACGTTGGTGCAACAAATGCTGCCTGAGCTTAATACAATATCAAGCGTGGAAACACTGCTCTGCCCACCTTTTATATCAATAGTATCCGTATCCGAATTGCTCAAACAAGGCAACATAATGCTCGGAGCCCAAAACGTTTATTATGAGGACAAGGGAGCATTCACAGGCGAAATATCTCCGTTAATGCTCATTGATCTGTGCCGGTATGTCATTCTGGGTCATTCTGAGCGCAGGAATTTGTTCGGGGAAAGCAACCAGATAATAAATCAAAAGGTAAAAGCCGCTATAAAACACGGATTAAGGCCAATCCTCTGTGTAGGAGAAAATCTGAAGGACAACGAGAGCGGGCAAACAGAAACCATAGTCAGTCAGCAACTTAAAGAATCACTTGAAGGCATAGAGGAAGCAACCGGGCTGGTTATAGCCTACGAACCGATATGGGCTATTGGCACAGGCCGTGCTGCCAGCGGCCCGCAAGCAAACGCCATTATAAGCATGATACGTAGCGCTTTAACCGCCATATTGGGCAACGAAATAGCCGTTGCTACGCGCATACTTTACGGCGGTAGTGCCAATGGCTCCAACATCACCGAATATATGGGACAATCTGAAATCGACGGGGCGCTGGTAGGTGGAGCCAGCCTTAAAGCTACCGAATTCGTCAGCATGGTAAAGCAAACCGCATCAGTCAAAGGATAAACATACATAGATACTACGCGGATATTGAAGCATGTTGTAGCGATCGTAGGACCTACAGGAGTCGGCAAAAGTGCGCTGGCCATACAGGTTGCCAGGGACTTCAACGGTGAAATTATCAGCGCCGACAGCCGTCAGGTATACAGGTTCATGGATATAGGCACAGCCAAACTATCCGTAGCAGAACATTCTCTGATACCACATCATCTTATAGACATTGTTAATCCAGACCAGGACTTCAGCCTGGCGCAATATCAGGAAATAGCAAATAAAACTATCGATGATGTAACTGCCCGCGGACATCTTCCCATAATTGCAGGAGGCAGCGGGCTATATGTTTGCGCACTGCTGGAAGGCTGGCAAATACCCAAGGTCTTGCCTGACAATACATTAAGAAAAAAGCTTGAAGAACGCGCAGCCATGGGTGAAGCCGAAAAACTTTACGAAGAATTGAAACAGATGGATATGGAAGCGGCACAGCGCATAGATCCGCGTAACGTGCGAAGAGTGATAAGAGCTCTGGAAATCACGCAAAATCCCGGCGCCACTTCAAAACAGAAAAAGATTCCACCATCTTTTAAACAGCTTATAATAGGACTTACAACCACCCGCAAAGAGCTCTATAGCCGCATAGATGAGCGGGTGGATAATATGATATCTCGCGGGCTGGTGGAAGAAGTGAACAATTTAGTCGCCAAAGGATACGGTTTGGAATTGCCGTCCATGTCTGGCATTGGATATCGGCAGATAGGCTATTATATAAAAGGGGAAATAACACTGGAAGAAGCCGTACAGCAGGTAAAAAATGAAAGCCACCGTTTAGTGCGCCAACAATATAACTGGTTTTCCCTGAAAAATGATAAAATAAACTGGTTCGATGTTGATAAGGAGCCTTATTCTGCGATAAAAGCGCTCATAACCAAATTCTTGAAAGCACAGGACATATAAATGCAATTCACAAAATTACAGGGATTGGGTAACGATTTTGTTCTGGTGGATGCCAGAAACGAAAACAGAGATTGGACGAAACTCGCCAAAGCAATGTGCCGGATGCATTTCGGCATAGGGGCCGACGGGCTTTTGCTTTTGCTTGATTCGGAAAAGGCAGATTTCCGGATGAGAGTTTTTAACCCTGACGGATCTGAGGCCGAAGCCTGTGGCAATGGCCTTCGTTGCTTTGTCAGATACATCTCGGACTATAAATTGATTTCCGGCAATACTGTCAGCATCGAAACTATGGCTGGCATACGCCATGCAAAACTTTTAAGAGATAAGAATGATAGCATTCTGATTTGTGTCGGCATGGGTAACCCGGAATTCAACCCGCAAAAAATACCGGTTAAATTAGAACACGGCAAGGGCAAAAAACTTGACATAATGGTTGGGGATTATCCGATAGAACTGATGGGGCGAAAAATGCGCCTGAACTTTATATCTATGGGTAATCCGCATGCTGTTTGTTTTATTGACGAACCCGTGATTAATTTTCCTTTGAGCACCATAGGCCCGGTTATGGAAAAGATTGAGCTTTTTCCCCGCGGAGTCAATTTTGAGATAGCACGTGTTATAAGCAGGGATATTATAGAAATGCGGGTATGGGAACGCGGGGCGGGAGAAACATTGGCTTGCGGCAGCGGCGCATGCGCAGTTGCCATTGCTGCTCAATTAACAGGGCAGGCAAATTCCAGTGTGGAAATATTTCTTCCCGGGGGGGCAGCACGCGTGGAATGGGACAAAAAAACCGAGGTAGTTCTTACAGGTCCGGCAGATATTACTTTTACCGGTGATTGGATAGAATAAGCCTACAATTGAAAAAGAAGGAGTACTAATAATGAAACTCTCCCAGCGCATGGATCAACTTGCGCCATATTTGTTTGTGGAAATCAATAAAAAAATAGCCGAGAAACGGGCACGGGGCGAAGAGGTCATCAGTTTTGGTATCGGTGACCCGGATATCCCCACGCCTCCCAATATTATAGAAAGGCTTTGCGAAGCAGCCCATAATCCTGTCAACCACCGTTATCCTGAAACCGAGGGATTACCAGTACTCCGCCAATCCATATCAGATTGGTATAAGAAGCGCTTTGATGTGACTCTGGACTCCAATACCGAAGTTTTGCCCCTTATCGGTTCAAAGGAGGGCCTCGGACATATCTCGTTTTGTTTACTTGATGCAGGGGATATTGCCCTGGTGCCTGACCCTGCTTATCCAGTGTATGCAATCAGCACCAAACTGGCTGGAGGAGAACCTTACTATATGCCACTTACCGAGCAAAACAACTTCCTTCCGGAACTGAAAACAATTCCGCAGGAAATATTGAAACGCTCCAAAGTCCTGTGGCTTGATTATCCAAATAACCCCACCGGGGCGGTTGCTGAAATAGATTTCTTCGACCGCGCCATAGAATTCGCAAAACAAAATAACCTGGTCATCTGCCATGACGGGCCATACACCGAAGTGGCTTACGATGGTTACAAACCAATAAGTTTCATGCAGGCTGCGGGTGCGAAAGAAGTTGGGGTAGAGTTCCATTCGCTTTCCAAGAGCTACAATATGACCGGATGGCGTATTGGCATGGCCGTCGGTAATGCAGATTTGATCGATGCACTCAAACGAATCAAGTCAAACCTTGATTCCGGCGTTCCACAAGCTATTCAATACGCCGCCATAGAAGCTCTGAACGGCCCCCAGGATGCAATTGAACAGCATAATAATATTTATCAGCGACGGCGCGATCTTATAGTTGATGTGCTCAACGATATCGGTTGCACCGCTCAGATTCCTAAAGCCGGCCTTTATATTTGGGCCAAAGTGCCACAGGGTTACACGTCCATGGAATTCGCAGCCGATCTGCTCGATCAGGTAGGAGTGCTGGTCATACCCGGAACCGGATATGGCCCCAGCGGAGAGGGTTTTGTGCGCCTTTCACTGACAATTTCAGATGCTTCCCTGGTCAAGGCATTAACAAAACTTTCGGCTTGGCAGGATGGACATAACCGTTTCAAGTCAAAACACTGATTCGAATTGAGGTAATCCCAATAGCTAAAACAATATACGCCACAAAAGCTGCACAGGAGAAAGCCTTTCTAGTAGGAGTGGATACAGGCGCTAGAGATGGCTGGACTGAGGAAGAATCGCTGGATGAGCTGGCACAGCTCGCCAAAACGGCCGGTTCACTGGTCGCTGGACGGATGATTCAGAAGCTGGCTTATCCAAACAGATTTTCATATCTGGGCAAGGGTAAGCTGGAAGAACTTATCCTTAAAAGAAACACTTCAGACTGGGATGTTATCATCTTCGACGATGAACTTAGCCCCAATCAGCAGAATGAACTCGAAAAGGTTCTCAAAATTAAAATCATCGACCGCGTGGCATTAATACTGGATATTTTCGCGCGGCATGCTCATACTCATGAAGGAAAACTTCAGGTAGAATTGGCACAGCACCGATATCTTATGCCGCGGTTGGCAGGACAATGGAGTCATCTGGAGAGGCTTGGAGGGGGAATTGGTACGCGTGGACCAGGTGAATCACAACTAGAAACCGACAAACGCCTCATACGCACCAAAATAAGCAAACTGAAAAAGGAATTGGAAGAGGTGCACAAGCACCGCACGCTATACCGCGAAAACCGCCGCCGCAGTGGTATACCAATAGTAGCGCTGGTAGGTTATACCAACACGGGTAAAAGCACCTTACTCAACACGTTGAGCAAGGCTAATGTGCTGGCAGAAAATAAATTATTTGCTACGCTTGATCCTACGACCAGAAGATTGTCTTTACCGGATAGAAATACCATACTGCTGACGGATACAGTCGGTTTCATCCGCAAGCTGCCTCCAACTCTTGTAGAGGCTTTTCGTGCTACATTAGAAGAATTGACAGAAGCGGCAGTACTTTTGCACGTCGTGGATTTGACTTCACATAACGCAGCCGAGCAAAGTCAGGTGGTAGAAAGTATCTTGCGCGACCTTGGCCTTGAAAACAAAGCTAGGATTACAATCCTTAATAAAATTGACCTGTTGCTGGATAAAAACGAAATTTGGGACGAAACTAAAGCATTAGAATACCTCAGGCATATGGCGGGAGATAGTCCTAATACTCTTCTTGTCTCTGCCTCTAAGAAATGGGGACTCAAAGATCTGCTGGAAACTCTGAGTAAAGTAGTGAATGAGCAAACTGCATCCCGCCTTTTGATATCCGAGCAAAACAAGGCTCTATAATCCAAATCTAGCCATCCACTTGTTTCTTTCCGTAGCTTTTCATTGCCTCATGCCGCAGTTTTCGATGGATGTACAATCTCGGAGGCTAGTAAGCCATACTTTACCTATTATTGAGCAAGGTCAACAAGATGCCACTTAACATACTTAACATATTGATATTCTAATGGCAAGGCTAAGGATTTCCCCATCACTTAACCATCGGCGATTTTATTGAAACATCCCTCTGGAAATTTTGATAAGCGGACTTCAGTAAAATCCCAACGTCAACTATCTATAGCAGTTTGACGTGTTTTATCAACAACCTGTTTATTATGTTAAATTCCTCTATTCGCGGCTGGAACAATGGTTCGCACAATATATATTATGTCAGGCGTTTATTTTGCAACCAGCTACTCTTTACATAATATACCTATTAAATTAAAATATTACGCAGCCTTTCCTTCTTTTAACTCCGTTTTCAACCGTTCTATAAATTCACG
>CAYRSY010000007.1:0-17322 GCA_964427105.1 uncultured Dehalococcoidales bacterium | reverse complement strand
CAGTCTTGAAAAATCCGATAGCGTCAGGGACTGCGCACCGTCTACCAGCGCTTCGGCAGGGTTAGGATGAACTTCAATCATCAACCCGTCAGCCCCCGCTGCTATAGCCGCTTTAGCCATGGAAGGAACTAAAGAAAAGTGTCCCGCGGCATGGCTGGGATCAACGATTATCGGTAAATGACTATATTTTTTGATTATCGGGATTGAAGAAATATCCAAGGAGAAACGAGTGCTGTCCTCAAACGTCCTGATCCCCCGTTCACAGAGGATAACGTTTGGATTTCCCTCAGCAAGAATATAATCCGCAGCCGTAAGCCATTCGGTTACAGTACAGGAAAAACCACGTTTCAAAACAACAGGGCGTTTAATTTTACCGACGGCCGACAGCAACGAAAAGTTTTGCATATTGCGTGAACCAATCTGGATAATATCAACATACTGCGAGAACAATTCAACATCCTGAGTATCTACAATTTCAGTTACCACTGGAATACGGCACCGCTCAGATGTAGCCCTTAGCAACTCAAGTCCTGCCTTTTTTAAGCCCTGAAAACTGAAAGGCGAAGTTCGAGGTTTATAAGCTCCACCGCGTAAGATACTCGCGCCAGCCTTTTTTACGCCGTATGCGGTTTGCATAAGTTGTTCCTCGCTCTCTACTGCGCAAGGCCCAGCGATAAACACCAGGCGGGATCCCCCTATTTGGACATCTCCCACTGAAATTATGGTATTACCAGGTTTGAATTCTCTTGAGGAAAGTTTGTACGGCTTCATAATACGAGTAACCGATTCTACCCCAGCAAGAACCGCAAACACATCCACCGGTGTTTTCCCTGTGTTGCTTCCAAGAATAGCCACCACAGTTTTATCCGTCCCCAGATTTAACTGAACCTCAAAGCCCAGCGACTTGGCTTTGTCTACGACGCAATTTACTTCTTCCTGAAGGGATCCCTTTTTCATTTCGACTATCATGTTATTGAACTCCGATCTTTGTCATTCTTTATATAAAGACACATTATTAGAGGCACTCCTGTATTACTTACCAGTAATAATAATAATATACCACAGGAGAGTCGTTTGATTGAATAAAATAATTCGTTGAGAGGATAAATAAAATAAGTGGGCTCGGTAGGTTTCGAACCTACGACCAATCGGTTATGAGCCGACCGAACACGCTCAAATTGCTTAACAAACTTAGCGTATCAGAACTGGCAGAGTTAAGCAAATTCAGCAAATCATATATTTCTCAAGTTAAGAGCGGTAAAAGGCCACTAAGCAAGAAGTTAATCGATATTTTATGTCAACATCAAGATTGCAGTAAGAGCAATACTCAAAACTATTACAATGCGCTACAACTATTTCTAAAATCTCGCAGGGAAGGAATATCACCAAAAACACTAAGAGATTACAGGATAATCCTGAATAAAGCATTAGCAGTATTGGGATTATCTCCAACTACAGAAAAAATCAATCACTTCCTTTCTTCCTTGCCCTGTTCGTTAGGGGGCAAGTATGGTTATTTTAAAGATTTAAGGGCATTTTATAACTGGTTATATAGCCCTCGTTCTAACATGGGTTTCAACACTGAAAATAATCCAATAAAATGGGTAGAAGCTCCAAAAAGACCGCAACTGATATTGCCTAGCCTATCACAAGAACAAGTAAATACATTAATAGCTAAAGCCACAAATGCCAGAGACAAAGCAATAATTGTCCTATTTACAGAAAGTGGATTAAGACTAACTGAACTAACCCACATAATGCCCAAAGACATAGATTGGGATAGCAGGACAATCAAAGTTATGGGGAAGGGCAGAAAAGAGGCTCTAGCGCCATTTGGCGAGCTCTCTGACGCCTACCTAAAACAATGGCTAGGAAAATATAAATCAAACTCTAGTATTTGGGGCATAAATGAATGGGGGATTGTATCAATGTTAAGAAGGTTAGAAAAAGGAACGGGGCTACCATGCAATCCGCATACTTTCAGAAGAACATTCGCCTGTCTACTGCGTAAAGCTGGCGTTGATACTATGACTATCAAAGAATTGGGCAGATGGGAAAGCTTGGAGATGGTGCAAAGATATACTAGGTCTGTGACCTTTAGAGATAGCCTAAAGTTCTACAAGCCACCTCTATCATACTGAAGATTTATATGGAAACACAGCTAAAAAGAATTGACAATGCGATTTCAAGAGCGTCTAATTGTCAACGAATATATTACATTCATGATAAGAGGTACGTTATGAAGATTTGTTCGATAAAATTGTTTGTTTGCTTCTCATGTTTATTGTTACTTCCGTCCTTTTGTTCATGTGGTCAAAACAAAGAAATCGAGGGATTGAAAAGTACAATTGCAGCTCAAAAATCTACGATTGCAGCATTACAATCCAGAATCGCTACATTTACCAAAGCAACGCTCCCAGAAGGTTCTGTCATTCATCATTCTGGAGCAACAGGCATTATCAAAGGAAATAATGAATATTACAGTCTATTTATTACCGCGACAATAATGAATGTAGGAGGAGATGGTGCTATTACCGTATTAGCTACAGTAAACCCACAAGAACGTGTGCGAAATGGCATAAATCAACAGCAGATTAAAATATTCTTAAAGCAAGGTGAGGAAAAAGAAATTACCTTCGATTTTGCTATACAAGATTTGACAAAATTATTTACAGGTGATGATGGGTTGACATTTAGTGTTGTTTGCATATAAGGGACTATGCGATGGAAAATATTGAACATACATTACCCAATAAACTTAAACTAGTGCTTCTCAGTTTGGCTGAAGCTGTTGAAAGAGAAATCCAACCCCATGAGTGTGTATTTGAACTGGCAGAAGACAAAACACATTACCAATTCAAGGTAATTGGGGGTGAACCTAGCATTATTGCGTGGGCAACTAATGACCCCGAATGGGGAAATTGGAAACCTACCGATTCCCGCCCCTACAACACATTGCTTATAAATATCAGGGAAGACCTTGTTATCTGGGATTGTTCCGAAGGGCGTCCAGTTAATGTTGGTGAAAATATAAAACGGGAACCTGCTACTCACTATACTCCAGAACAAATAAAGGCAGGAGAAATTTCCTACCATTTAAGACCTTACGGATTAGGCTCGGGTTGCTGCGTTCTACCCGAACCAAGAAATGGACAACAAGAACTAATGATTGGATATTGGTTCGTAATGGCATTGTTAACCATAGCAGCACAAAAATCAGCACAAAAATCACTGCGAAAACGTTTAGATAAACGAACTAAAGAGTATAGTTTTTTGAGTATTTGTGGCTACCTCGACGATGATGACCCCAACTGAACCCCTGTGTTTGTTATTGTTATAAGGCACCTAATATATCCTTATAAAATACAAAAAAGATTCCAACTTGTTAGGCAGTGTAGGTTGTAAAATAAATACAGTAGGTTATTATATGCCTCATATTTGAAAACAAAAAAGGGCATGAAAACTCAAGCATAGGGTGGTATAGGAATAAGTAATATATTGTCTATAATATATATAACTGTTTCACAAATACCTTATGCCTTGATTTTGCCCATTGCACTTATTCAATATTCTTACCAATTAAAGCAAGCGACTGTTCTAAATAATCCTTATTCATACCTGATTCGCTAGGATTTAACTTGAAATTGAAGCTGTCAGATGTATTTACAATTATGCCGTTCTTCTTCAGTTGATTTAGTCCTAACCTTATTTCAGAACGTTCATAAACTCCGCTGGCTGTCTGACTAATTTCTTTCGCCGTTAATTCAATGTTTCCTTCTCTCAAAAATAATGAAAGCAAATCCACCGCTGCATTCGATGGAGGTAAAGGTACGGGAGCGGTTAAAACTAATCTAGCCCAACCTTCACCGTGAGCTTTCTCCTGCATCTCCACAAAGATATTTCCCATTGGCAATGCTAATCGTCTTGCCTTAGGAATTAGTACAAAGCGCAGCGGAGTCTCGGATACTTTCTTCAAACCATATCCTGCATCGCATGCTTCACCTACTATTGAACCATGCCCCCTGACTAATGCCTGCATTTCTGACTGCTTATAGTCATCGAGGTCAAAGTACATTACTGACTTACCACTGTGCGCTGCCATTAGCACAGAGCAATTAGGGGCAGCCTTTAGCATATCATTTAAGCCATCTCTAACTTCTATGCCTGTTTCGGCATTATTTTCACCCAAACTCTGTCGTCCTGAAGGAAGACAAGCCAGAAGTGTATCAATCGTTATAAGAGCAGGTTTTATTTCAGCAATCTCCTTCAATAATTCTGTATTCTTTCTTCCAAATCTAAAACCCTGCATTGACTCGATATATAAGGTTGGTATTTTGTTTATATCTTCTATTCCCATGCTAAGAGCAAATCGATTTAGTTTGTTCTTAAGGCTACCGATTGGCGTTTCTTCGTCAATCATTAGCACATTTCCTTTCTTTACCTCCATATCAAAAATAGGCAACCCTACTGCAACCCTGAGAGCAATCCAAGATAAAAGAGTTGTTTTGCATCCACCCTCACAACTCGCTACCATGCCCTTGTACCCAACAGGAAACATCCCATCAATAAGCCAATGGACATCATTTGCAGTATCTGTTTTTTGTTCGATAGTACTTTCCATTATTGAACTCACAATAGCACTCCTTTTTTCCTCGACAATATATTTCCGATAATCTTTTATATTCTAATTATACAATCGGCTATTCATGGGCTTGAAAGGGGGGCTTGACAAGTTTTCCAGTACTGGAAAAAACTGGCATTTATAGCCGATAACGGATATAATATAAATATGTGGAGTGTTAAAGAAGCTTCGCTTGAAATGGGCATTTCAGAAAGACATTTGAGATTACTTCTATCTCAAGGCATAGTTGCTGGGCAAAAATTGGGGCATGATTGGATTGTTTTAAGCCTAAGATATAAAAGAAAAAGAAAACCTAAAGGAGGACAGAACCATGAGAAAAGTTAAGCAAATCGTTAAGCAAAACAAAAGAGTTAAAAGTGGGCTCGGCAGGTTTCGAACCTGCGACCAATCGGTTATGAGCCGACCGCTCTGCCCCTGAGCTACGAGCCCGCAAGAACCAACATGGAGCGGGAGACGGGATTCGAACCCGCGACAGCCTGCTTGGAAGGCAGGAACTCTACCACTGAGTTACTCCCGCACGGGGTAGAAGTTATTTTACGGCTACGAAGCTACTTTTGTCAAAGGGACAACAACAGCCGGGCATACTCCTCCCTTTTTATGTCACATAATATAATATCATTTTGGTTTTCGCTTAATAAATATCCAATTCTTAGACTGCGTATGAATTAATATATATTCGCCGGAAAAACGCCCTCCTTTAAGTGTAAACTCCAATTGTTTTTCCGTTTGCTTTTCCAGCGTGTATTCTCCTTTGTCCCAGATTTCAACAACTCCGGCACCATATTGCCCTTCGGGGATAATCCCTGCAAAATCTATGTAACTTAATGGATGATCCTCAACCTGAACTGCCAACCGCCTTAATCCAGGCTCCTCAGGCAATCCTTTGGGGACAGCCCAGCTTTTCAATACGCCATCCATTTCTAATCTAAAATCAAAGTGCAGATGGCTTGCGTTGTGGCGCTGTACCACAAAACGCAACAACCCTGTATCAATTTTCTTTCCTACAGGTTCTGGAGTTTTAGAAAAATTGCGTTTATCCTGATATTCTTTAAGGCTCATGTTTAATACCTGCCACTCTTTCAGAAAATTCCTCTTCAAAAAGCTAACATGGAGGCAGGCGCTTGTCAATCATTTACCGTTTTCAGCCCCTGTGATGGAAAAAGAGCCATGATAACAATGCCACTGGACTCCTTTCTATTGATTATGACTTTCTCTTACTAGATAACGAATATACCACCTAATAAAAAAATAAGAAGTCCGGTGTTCTCCCGGACTTCTTATCTCACAATTCACTTTAGAATCGGGGTGAGAGGATTCGAACCTCCGGCCTCAGCGTCCCAAACGCTGCGCGCTAACCAGCTGCGCTACACCCCGGCCAGCCCAGTATAACGATGGACTACAAAGAGGTCAATTATTTTTATTCGCGGCAATCAGGACACAGATCAAATTTTTCAATAGGCAGTTTGGCAGTTTTAGCCATATATTCCAGTTGTTTTTCCGGCGCATAGAAACTGCCGCACTTGGTGCATGCCTTAAGCTTAAACTCCATCTTTATCTTAGGCGTATTAATAGTTCTCACATCCTGATTATCAACCAGCGTAACAGCCTGAGTCGGACATATATAGGCACAGGAACCACAGGCAATGCATTTGTCCTGAGTCCACTCTACAGAAGCCCCTTTGTTTTCCCTATCGAGCCCCTGGGCAAAGAAAGTAATGGCGCTAACTCCAACCACTTCTTGGCAGGTACGTACGCAAAGCTGGCATAAAATACACTCTTTCGCGTTTAACGAAAAGCGTGGCTCTTCCAAACCAAGCGTCTGAGCTAGTTTTGTCAACTTTTCAGAGTGGGGCTGCTGTGCCATTATCAACTCAACTGCCAGCTTACGAGCTTTGACCGCCTTTTCAGACTTGGTATTCACTACCATTCCGTCCACAACAGGATAATTGCATGCAGTAACGGTTATGGGCTCCGGCTCGCAGTTAATCTCGACAACGCACACACGGCAAGCACCGGCAGGAGATAATTCCTCGTTATAGCATAGCGTGGGAATAACAACCCCTGCCTTCCTTGCCGCTTCCAGAATGGTAGCGCCCTCTTCTATTTCAACCGGCTTGTTATCAATAGTAAGTTTTACCATTTTATCCCTGCCTCTTAACGATAAGCATTACACGGTAACAACGCAAGCAACGTTCAGCCTCTTTTGCAGCCACCTTGACATTAAAACATTCTTCGACCTCATCAAAACTGGCAGCACGGTCTTCAGCTTCCATCTCATGCGGTTGCTGCCGAACAGTAACCGCAGGTTTGGGACCGTATCGTCTGCGGCTAAGCCCCACATCATGGAAGGCGCGATCTATCGCTTCCATTTCCGGACGAAGAGCTTTATTCTTGCTCAGATAAAGATGCACGCTCTCGGCAGCGCGTTTTCCCGATGCCATAGCTTCAACAATGCTGGCAGGACCACTAGCGCAATCACCAGCAGCAAAAAGCCATGGGATATTGGTATTGCCATCGTCATCTGTTTTTATACTATTCCAACTGGTTAAATCAACCTTGCCCTGCGGCAAGAAGGAAAGTTCAGGAACTTCACCAATGGCGGTCAACACCATATCAGCGACAAGAACAAACTCTGACCCTTTAACCGGCACAGGTTTGCGCCGCCCGCTGGCATCTGGCTCACCCAATTCCATACGGATACACTCTGCCCCTACGACTTTATTGTTCTGCGATTGAATCTTTACAGGCACGGCCAAAAACTGGAACTTGACGCCCTCTTCCTCGGCTGCTTTGACTTCTTCATCGCGGGCAGGCATTTCATGACGGCTGCGCCGATAAACCACCGTAACTTCTTTTACACCTAGTCTCAAGGCAGTACGGGCGCAATCAATAGCGGTGTTACCACCACCCACCACCAGCACTTTTTGCCGGGATGCCATGACCTTACCGGAACTGACTTCATGCAGGAATTTTACCCCCTCCATCAGCCCGTCATAATCCTTATTCCAGTTGTCGATTCCGCTATCACGGGTTTGGTGAGCCCCTGTAGCCACCAGGACAGCCTTGAAATTATATTTTAACTCTTCGGCATGCCGGACATGCGTTCCCAAACGAATTTGCACGCCTTGAGCAGCGATGGTATCCACTTCTCCAGCCAGAACATTACGCGGCAACCGATAAGCCGGAATGCCGGTAAAAGTCATCCCTCCTGCAATTTCCTGCTCATCGTAAATATACGGCTGATAGCCTTTTAACGCCAAATGCTGGGCAGCAGCAAGCCCGGCAGGGCCTGCGCCTATTATAGCTACCTTGTCTTTCTTGTTTTCCTTATTCGATGGCAATGGTTTGATAATCCCCAAATCAGCCGGAACCCGTTTGAGCGCCCTTACTGACAACGGAGAATCAATATCATTGCGAACGCAATTTTTCTCACAGAAAGCAACGCAAGTGCGGCCGGTGACACGGGGAAAACAATTCGTGCGGCGTATCACCTCGAGCGCTTCGGTATTGCGGTGATTGCGGATTAACTCCAGGTAACCCGGAATATCCTGATGTATAGGGCAGGCTTCCTGACAGGGGGCGGTTACTTTCTTTATGTAATCTATATGAGGCAAGGCATCATTGCTGCCGGCCGCTGATACAAAAGATTCACGGTAATTCTTCAATGCATCACGGAGAGGTACAACTGCATTGGAACAAAAATCACATTTTACATTCTTTTGTATGCCTTCGGATAGATCATCGAGTAAAGCGAGATCTTCCTCTTTCCCTTGTCCATTAGTAATACGAGAAAGCGTGTCCGAAATTACCGCCAGCCCCTTATATCCCATACTGCATTCACCGCATGCCAGTTTGGCAGCTTCCATCATGTACGCATTGCATAGAGCCACTACATTAATACTGCTGTCCGCAACAACCAAACCATCCCATGATACAAAAGCAGCAATATCATTATCGGCGTACTTTAGAGGGATTTTTATGTCAACAGCAGACGCCGCAACTGACTGCCCTGAACGATTGTCGATGATTTGTCCGCCCCAACTGCTGAATACTATATCGCTCATGCCTTCACCTCGCACGCAGCCCTGTCTTTTATTTCATTATATTTTTGGGACACCTTGTCCTGAATTTGTTCAAGTGTTTCAGAACTTAAATGACGGAAACGCCCCTGAAGCCTAGTATAGTCAGTCAGAGGTTTAAGCTTTGGGATATCCATACTCAATTTATATTTGCCGTTCTCCACTTCATACAGAGGGAATACTCCAGTTTCCACTGCCAGACGACCAATGCGTATAGTAAGATCGCCTGCACTGCGCCAACCCGTGGGACATACTGAGAAAACCTGAATATAGGATGGTCCATTGAAAGTCATGGCTCTCTTGACCTTTTCCATCATGTCAAAAGGATAACTGGGACAAGCGGTAGCTACATAAGGAATGTTATGCGCCACAGCAATAGCCGGCATATCCTTTTTCCAGGAGAACTGCCCCTGGCTCTTCTTTCCGGCTGGAGAGGTTGTGGTAGAAGCACCGAAGGGCGTGGAAGATGAACGCTGAATACCGGTATTCATATATGCTTCATTATCAAAACATATGTACAGGAATTTGTGTCCACGCTCCATTGCGCCGGACAACGCCTGTAAACCGATATCAAGCGTAGCCCCGTCACCGGCGATAGCCGCCACATTGATTTCTTCCTGCGGTATGCGACCTTTCCGCATCATAGCCTTGAGGCCAGATTCCACACCGGAAGCTACAGCCGCAGTATTTTCAAATAACGTGTGAATCCAGGGTACATTCCAGGATGTATTGGGTATTTGGGAAGCGATAATTTCCATACAGCCTGTGGCATTAACGATAACGACATTTTTCCCCATCGCTTTGGTAGCCAACCGGACTGCTAGCGCCTCGCCACAGCCAATGCAGGCACGATGCCCTGGCGCGAAAGCCTCTTCCTTGGGCATAAGTCTGGGAGCATAAACATTCAAATTCTGCATAGCTATTCCCTAACACCGTATATTTGGAATTCTTTGTCGCTGCCGGTGCGAGCAAGCTCCATGCCGCGTTTTATGATAGTTTCAAAATCCGTAACAGTAATGTCACGGCCTCCCAAACCGCCTACGAAGCTGACAATCTTCGGCCTTGGATTTGCATCGTAAAAAGCCGAACGCACCTCGGAGCAAACCGGCCCGCCAGGTCCGCCGGTAGAAAGAGCACGGTCAAGCACTACAAGGGTTTCCGCCCCCTTTACTGCCTGACGCAATTCTTCAAAGGGGAAAGGACGCCACAGACGTAAGCGAATGAGTCCGACACTTTGTCCATCCTCGCGCATCTTGTCGACAGCGGTCATTGCTGTTTCGCTGAAACTGCCCATTGTTAGAAGCAGTGTCTTGGCATTTTCAGTACGATAGCTCTCTACAGGAAGATACTGCCGCCCGAACTCTTTAGCAAAAGCATTCCAAACAGACAGGATGGTTTCCTTGGATTTTTTAAGAGCTTCTTCATGAGCCCATTTCGCTTCTGTGAAAATAAAGGGGGGGGCAAAATCCCCCATAGCAACAGGCCTGGACGGATGGAGTGGAAGAGGGAAATTGTTAGGAGGTATAAAAGACTTCACCTGTTCTTCTTCAGGGAAAAGCATAGGTTCGATAACATGGGAAAGATTGAATCCATCCATGTGAAGCATAACAGGTAAAAGCACATTATGATTCTCAGCGATACGAAAGGCACAAATAGTGTTATCAATGATCTCCTGCCCGTTTTCATTGAAAATTTGTATCCAGCCGGTATCACGCACTGCCATTACATCGGAATGATCCCCCCATATTGAAAGAGGCGCAGAAACAGCGCGATTAGCTACAGCCATAACAATAGGAAACCGCATGGCTGAAGCTACATAAAGCACCTCATGCATTAACTCCAAACCTTGACTGGCAGTGGCAGTAAACGTACGAGCGCCTGCAGCCGAAGAACCAAGGCAGGCGCTCATAGCCGAATGCTCCGACTCAACCGGAATATATTCGGCATCCAGTTCACCGTTAGCTACCAGGTCGGCAATATGTTCCACAATATGTGTTTGTGGAGTGATGGGATAAACCGACACCACATCAACATCAGCCATTTTAACCATTTCAGCAACAGCTATGGAAACCTCCATGCCCACCCGTTTTGTCATTAGGATTCCTCCTTCATTGTAATGACCCATACAGGACATTCTCTGGCACAGATACCACAGCCTTTGCAATAGTAAAGATCGGCCTCAAAATAACCCTGTTCATTCTGCTTGACACAGCCTTCCGGACAATAAAGCTGGCACAAGCCACATTTAATGCAACGGCTAAAATCATATTCCGGCTGTTGGGAACGCCAGTCACCGGTGCGATAGGCTGCAGCACTGCCCGGGGTTGTCACAATACAGCCGACCTCCAGATCTTTCCATGTAAGTTCATTCTCCGGTTTAGGCATTGGCCACTACCTCCTTTACCTGTGTTTCATCATAGGAGCGTTTCATAGCGTTGAGGTTCTTTTCCGCCAATTTGCCAAAACGCTTCTTAAGAGGTTCCTCTATCGATTCCAACGCAATCACCCCGGATGCCTTGATCAAAGCGCCAAGCATTGTTGTGTTTACTATGGGCACTCCCAACACTTCCCTGGCAATGATATTGGCATCTATTACAGCCACACGGTAATTTGCGCGAATATCTTCAGGGATAATATCAATGGATTTTGCATTAACTACCACCAACCCGTTTTCCCGAAGTCCTGCGGTTACTTTCACAATGTTCAGTAATCCCGGGTCAAGTACCACAACAATATCAGGTTCGGTAACATCCATCCTTAAACGGATTTGCTTGCTGCTGATGCGGATAAAAGCCTGAACAGGAGCCCCCCTGCGCTCAGGCCCGAAGCTGGGGAACGCCTGCGCGTATTTTCCTTCAGCAATAGCCGCCAGAGCTACCAATTCGGCTGAAGTCACAGCACCCTGTCCACCGCGGCCATGCAATCTAATGGCGATGATGTCAGTATTAATAATTCACCTCCACAATTTTTAACTGCCCCTGGGGCGACTCGAACGCCCGCTTCCGGCTTCGGAGGCCAGTACTCTATCCAGCTGAGTTACAGGGGCGAATAGACAATTTTAACGAAATAGATACAAATGTGCAAATAAAAAATAGAACTTTACGGTATTATTATACCGTTTGGAAGAAAATATTACCGAAGAATCAAACGTTATTCAGCAGGCTGTGCTATAAAAAGGAAAGAACGATCGTCAGATTGTATTATCTCCTTCGTCAAACTTCCATAAAACCAATTTTCAAGAGCTGAATGCATATGGCTAGACATAGCGATGAGGGTAGCGTTCATGCTGTTAGCGTACTTTAGTATTTCAACCGATGCTTCGCCTATAGCAATGTGAGTCTCAATATTCAGCTTATCGGAAGAAATTCTGCCTTTAATTTCATCCAGATAGAGTTGCGATTCGTTTATTTCATTTGCGACATCTTCTTCTCTGAAAGGCACCGCATCCAGGCCACCGAAGGTACGAACACGGTGTTCTTCCTCAACAACATGAATTAAAGTCACTTTTGAGGCAAATTTTCTGGCTATTTCAACAACAAGAGGTAAAATACAGGTACTGTTGTCTGAACCATCCAGCGGCACCAGTATATTTCTAAATATATCTTTGCCAGAGTTAAAATCTTCAGAAACATTTCTTACTACCAGTAAAGGGGTGCCGGACACATGCAGCAGGCGATTTACAGTATGTTGCAGCGACCATGGTTCAATCCCTTTTTCACCATGTCCTGCGAACATCATCAGATCAATTTTGTTATCTGTAGTATAACGTTTGATTTCATTCGCTACCTCTGTTGTGGCATACTCTCTTTTTATGGTTGCGGCGCTGCCCGTCATAGCAGATAAAAATGCCGCTTCGTTTCTTATATATATAGCACAACTGGGAACTTCTTCAGTAACTCCAGGCTGACAAAAGCCTAGAAGATCGACCTCCGCTTTAAATGCGACGGCCAGTTCGGCAAGGGGCGGAAAAACCTGTGAAGCCATTTCAGAGCCATCCAGCGGAACCAGTATTCTAGATAACATATAAACCTCCGTCAGAGTTACCAAATTATGTTTCAGTATTATTCCGTTATCAGGCATAGCGCCACATGAGATAAAGCTGGCAAATGCCAACAACCAGAACCATCGCCGGAAGGGCGTATTTCATATACCTCCCCCAGCTTATGGGGTGGCCTTCTTTTTCTGCAATAGCCGTGCCAACGACATTTGACGAAGCGCCAATGGGAGTGGCATTGCCACCAATATCGGTCCCCAGCGCCAACGTCCAGCTCAAGCTTGACAGGCTTAAACCCTGGGTGTCTGCCAGCCCTCTGATAATAGGAACCATCGTAGCGGCAAAGGGAATATTATCCACCAATCCAGATGCTATGGCAGACAGCCACAGTATAATCGTAATTACAAGAACCATATTCCCGCCCGACACATTTCCGATGAAGCTGGCAACCATCTCCAGAACACCTGTCTGTTCCAGCCCCCCAACCACAATGAAGAGCCCTATAAAGAAGAGGAGAGTTTTCCAATCCATGCGGCCTACCATATGCAGCCCTCTCTTGCCAGAGGTAAGCAGCGTCAGAGTTGCGGCGATAACGCCAATGAGCCCAACAGAAAGACCTGTTTGGGCATGTGTTACCAGCAACACAACAATAAAGAGGAAAATAGCAGTGCTAACCAAAAAACGGGTTCGGTTGGCTATGGCCTCGCGGGGTTGCGGATAACTGGTCAACTTCCCCGCGCCTGAATTACTGGCCTGTAATTCTTTACGAAAAGCAAAATAGAAAAACACCAAGGCTACCAGAAGCCCTATTAATGCAACCGGACCTGTATTGGAAATAAAATCAGAAAACGTATAGCCAAAAGATGTGCCGATAATGATATTCGGAGGATCGCCGCTCATTGTAGCTGACCCGCCAACATTCGATGCAAATATCTCGGCTATAATAACAGGCACAGGATCAAATTTTAACAGTCTGGATAACTCTACAGTTACGGCAGCCAGAAATAATAACACCGTGATACTATCGATAAACATGGATAAAATTCCAGAAAGGATCATAAAAACTACAAGAATAGAAACCACTTTGTATTTTACGAGTTTGGCAGTAAAAAGACACATCCAGCGGAAAAAGCCCGCTTCGGCCAACCCCTCCACCATCACCATCATCCCTGCAATAAAAATAATCGTCTGCCAGTTTATTCCAGCAGTAGTTTCTGTTCCGCCATGTCCGGAAATCCAGAAAGAACCCTGAATAAGATGACCAAGATTCAAAACCTCTAATATAGCGTTCGGCTCCCGCATCACCGCCAGGAATAATATTCCTATTACACAGACAGCAGCAACCAGCGCCGAGATATATCGGTGCACTTTACCCCAGATAATTGAGGCAAACATAAGCACAAAAATTACAATAGCAATTATTTGACTGATTTCCATTGGAAACCTTTCCAGATTAAAATACCCAGCATTTTAGCATATTCTGCCGATGTTGAAAATCACACTATGCCCGATCTCTTATCCCTGATATCCTGCTTCAATATAATCGCAGGGGGAAATAGCATTGAACAATTCCCCTTTATATATCAGCCGTGTTATTATTTTAGACATAATACGATGAACGCTTTTTTGGTATGGCTACAATTAGTCGTGTGCCTCGCAGTTATCGTAATCGCCGGAACCAGGCTGGCTAAATACGGCGATCTACTGGGAGAAAAAACACAACTGGGGCGAGTCTGGATAGGCGTAGTAATTCTCGCCGCTATAACATCCCTCCCCGAATTGGCAACAGGCATCAGTTCAATAACTCTGGTAAACCAGCCGGATTTAACCCTTGGAGATCTTTTCGGCTCCAATCTTATCAACCTGGTAATTATCGCTGTCATAGATCTGGCATTCACCCGTGGGCATGTATTGAATTATCTGGGCACGGGAATTGTATTAAGCACCGTGCTCAATGTACTGATAATCACAGCCACTGCCGTATTCCTTTTGATGGCACAGAATCTGCCAGGCATTTCTATATTCAGACACATTGGAATATACTCTGCTGCACTTTTTGTTCTCTTTCTGCTGTCGCAATGGATAATTTTCCATTTCCGGCCAGAGAGCATCGAAGCACAGCCGGAAAAACCGGCTCAAACCGTCAAGACTGATATCAGCATATACAAACTGCTGTCTTTTTTCATTCTGGCGTCATTAGCAACTATTGGGGCTGGCGCATGGCTGGCCTATATCGGTTCACAGATAGTCGAGATTACCGGCTTGAGCACCACATTAGTCGGATCGTTGTTTCTTGCCATCTGCACTTCTGCGCCAGAAATAGTGGTTTCAATTTCAGCCGTCCGCCTCGGTGCGTTGGATATGGCAGTGGGCAATATGGTCGGCAGCAACCTGTTCAACATGGGGGTCGTAATCTTCGTTGACGATATTTTTTACAGCGCCGGGCCTATCCTTAGCGTTGTCGACAATACGCATGTTATCACCGCATTGTTCGCAATCCTGATGAGTTGCATTATAATCATTGGCATCACATTCAAGCCTCGCCTCTGGCTAAAATCATGGATAGGCATAGATACTGCAGCGCTTGCGATATTATACTTCGGTGCTATTTTAACTCTTTATCTTTTAGGGAATCAGACGTAGTCGCCTTCCTTGTAAATGATTATGTCATCTACGCCACTTCAATCCAGGCCGTTTCCAGCTTTTATATAAATGCCCGCGCCCGTCTTATGTCATCTTACAGCGTTTCGATTATTGCATCGCCCTTTACCCTTAGCCATTTTTAAGCTAAAATGTCTGGAGCATGGAGAGGTGTCCGAGTGGTTGATGGTGCCGCTCTCGAAAAGCGGTTCCCGAGCAATCGGGACGTGGGTTCAAATCCCACCCTCTCCGCCATTGTTATGTTCAATCCAAAAGATTTCCACTTTTTTCCTCATATAGGATATAATGAGGAATCTGTAGCACGGAGAGGTTCTGCAGTGGTTTAACAGGCACGCCTGGAAAGCGTGTGTCGGAGCAATCCGACCGCGGGTTCGAATCCCGCCCTCTCCGCCATTCCCCCGTATAAATGAAAAGCTGGCTGAACCAGTTCAAATATGATCCCTTGACCCCTTTGCTTGAAAGCACCAATCAGGCTATTGCTTATTTTTCCCGCCACGATCTTTTAGGAGATAAAAATGCTCCACAACCTGATTTTTCAGCTATTCCAGCCGTTTCAAGACTTATGCACAAACAATGCGGCAACGGAAGCTGGCGATACCCTGCCGAAAAGGGACAGCGGCAACCCGACTATGACCAGTTGGAGACCTATCGCAATCTGGGAATACTTGTAGAAAAATATGGATTTACCCGCAGCAACAGTGTTATCGAAAAAGCAGCTAAATTCCTTTTTACGTTTCAAACACCCACAGGCGATTTCAGGGGAATTTACGGCAACCAGTACACACCTAATTATTCAGCCGGGATTACGGAAATCCTGATCAAATGCGGCTATGCTGATGATGCGCGTATATTAAAGGGGATCGAATGGTTACTCTCCATGCGCCAGCATGATGGAGGCTGGACAATCCCGCTACGCACACGCAAAATTAAAATGGATACAACATCACTCACAACAGATATAGTAGAAACAGATAGGTCAATGCCATTCTCTCATATGGTTACCGGGGTTGTATTACGCGCTTTCGCTGCCCATCCGCGCTATAAAAAATCAGGAGAGGCGCATAAAGCAGCCGAATTGCTGATATCTAAACTCATGCAAAAGGACAATTATCCTACAGATAGAGGTGCCATCGAATACTGGTTCAAATTCACCTATCCTTTTTGGTTCACTGACCTCATTTCTGCGTTGGATAGCCTGTCCCGCATTGATTGCAACCCAGAAGAGCCGAAAATAAAAGCAGCCACGGATTGGTTCCGTGATAATCAGCACTCCGAGGGTGGATGGACGCTCTATGCTTTAAAAAGGGCTTCCGACCTTGATACAATTCTATGGCTAAATCTTGCTATTTGCCGGATATTCAAGCGATTCTACGGAGGGTGAAATTGATAGACAATCAGGATATTGGAAAGTTAAAAAGAGGAGTGCTGACTAAAAAACAGCCTCTGAAGCACGATAGTTTCAAAAAATTGCTGGCTATAGCACAGGAGAGTCCACAGAGGCTCTACACGGACTGGGACTTCTTCGCCAGCCTAATTACGTCCGACAAAGGCGCCGACACCAAGTATATCGGGATATATATTATCGCTCATCTTACCAAGGTGGATACCGAAGGTAAATTCGAAAAAATGTTCGATACTTTTTATGCTCTGCTCGACGATGACAGTCTCATTCCCGCAGCCCACGCATCACTGGTATCGGGCATAATAGTCAATAACCTGCCACAGATTGAATCCCGAGTTACGGATATATTGCTTGAGATAGATAACTCTAGCCATGCACCAAGTAGAAGAGATCTGATTAAAAGTTACATTATCGAAGCCTTTGATATATATTTTAACAAAATTAATGACTCTGCGGATAAAAAACGAATTCTGGCATTCGTTGCAGCGCAGCAGGAATGCTTCAGTCCCAAGACCGAAAAATGCGCTCGCGCTTTTATTAAAAA
>CAYRSY010000006.1:0-36012 GCA_964427105.1 uncultured Dehalococcoidales bacterium | reverse complement strand
GATATTCCGCTTCTGGGGTTACGTTTGTCAAAGCCGCACCTCGAGGAATGCCAGAGATGCATACGCGATATTCTGGAAGAACATATTATTAAAAGCCTCTGGCAGCAGAAGCCGTTGCCGGCCATCGGCGGGATAGAGATAAAAATCAAGTAGGCAGACTCGTCTTTCTTTCCCTTTCGACCGGAATAATGACAGGTTGCGGGAATGACAAGACTTACCCCTCCCAGCCGGATGCTGTGTTCTCATCCTTATTCTGGCGCGCGGCGCCAGTCTAATGGTTCACCCTCACTCTTATCTCTCCCCTTCCTGCTTTGCTGGACAAGCAAGGGAGAGAAGATTAAGGTATTTCCTCGCCTTAACTGACATGTCATTATCGGGCGCTTGTGGTTGAGCCTGCCGAAACCATGACCCGACAATCCAGCGTCAGATTATTCAGGCAAAACAATGTGTTCAGGCATAAAGAATCTCCCTTAATCCCACCCTCGACTTCGCTTCGGGACAAGTCTTTTCCAAAGAGGGAAAGAAACGGTGGGATTCCCGCTGAAGTTTATACTGAGCGAAGCGAATGTGCGGGAATGACAAGACTTACCCCCCTCCCAGCCGGATGCTTCGGCCAGCCTCTCTGGCCTCCAGCATGGTAACCGTCATTGTCGGGCGTTTATGGTTGAGCCTGCCGAAACCATGACCCGACAATCTTGCGTCAGATTCTTCAGGCAAAACAATGTGTTCAGGCATAAAGAATCTCCCTTAGTCCCACCCTCGACTTCGCTTCGGGACAAGTCTTTTCCAAAGAGGGAAAGAAACGGCGGGGGAATGACAGATTACCAATATGCTCCTCATTGGATTCCATCCGGAATTTAAACTGAGGCCATACAAAGCGGGAAGAATATGCAAAGAATGGCAAAAAAGGGGGCTAACTCTTGCTGCTGCCGTGAGCCTTGCCTATGATTTTCGACAATTCTTCGCGGTCGTTGCAGTGAGCAAACGCGGTTTCGGCGGTAATAGTGCGCTCAAAATACAGTTCGGCGAGGGCTTCATCCATGGAGACCATGCCGCTTTCCCTGCCTGTGCGTATTGCATTCGGCAACTGATAAATCTTGCCGTCGCGCAAAAGATTTTTTACGGCTGATGTGCCCATCATTATTTCAACAGCAGCAACCCGTCCGCTTCCATCTGCTCTTACCACCAGCGTCTGGCACAGCGTAGCTATCAACAGCGATGCCAGTCTGGACTGCACCAGTGACCTTTCATGCAGGGGGAACAGGTCTATAATTCTTTCCATTGCCTGAGGCGCGCTCGGCGCATGCCCTGTGCTCAAAACAAGATGACCGGTTTCAGCCACGGTCAAAACAGCCGCCGCCGTTTCCAGATCGCGCATTTCTCCAACCATGATAACATCAGGATCCTGCCGCAAAACATGCCGCAAAGCCTGACCGAAAGAAAGAGTATCGCTCCCAAGCTGGCGTTGAGTTATGGCGCAGTTCAAATTGTGAAAAACATACTCTACAGGGTCTTCTATGGTTACTATATGGCGGCTGTCATGCAGATTCATATACTGAATCATGGCTGCCAGTGTTGTGGATTTCCCGCTTCCGGTGGGCCCGGTAACAACAACCAGCCCTCTTTTTCGCATGGCAAGTTCTTTGCATATATCAGGCAATCCCAGCTCTTCCAGAGTGGGAACCTTGGGGGGGAGCAAGCGCACTGCCAGGCTGATTACCCCGCGCTGCATGGCGGCATTGCACCTGAAGTATCCTATGCCTCCTATGGAGTAGCTAAAATCCAGCTCCATTTGCTTTTCGAACAAATCGCGTTCTTCAGGAGACGTAACCTGAGCAAAAGCTTCCGCTATTTCGGAGGGCGACAAAGGCGTTTTGCCGTTAAGCGCCTCAAGCGAACCCTTCAAGCGCACTAACGGAGGGCTGGCCACAACAAGATGAAGGTCGGATGCCCCCCTGGCCTTGGCGGTCTTTAATAACTCAATGATGTCCATATATGAATTCTAGCGCAAAAGCAATATATATCCTAAAGCGCCGCCTCCCAGATCTTCGATTGACAGCACGGTCACGGTATCAAACCGCCCTCCGGCTCTCAATTCACGCGCATAAGCAAGTATGGCTTCCTCTGAACCTGCCATGCCGGTTACATTAATGGCATCACTCTGGTATTCAACTGAATTTATGCTGACGCCATCAGGCGCAGCGCTCATTACTTCGCGTATATCCCCGTTACTGTTATCCAGATCAAGCTTAAGGCCGTCAAGCGTGTTGTTGAAAAACAGCTCATTCTCCTGCGTCTGGTCAATTTCAGCCTGCAAATCTCCGGCCTGCAATAACAGGACTTCAGATTCAGCTTCCTGAGCAGCTATGCTACTGGTAATTTCTTTGTTCTCGGCACGCAAACGGGTTATCTGCAAGAGAAGCGCATTATTCTGGCTGTTCAACGAAAGGGTATCATTCTTCAGTGATACCAGCGCCATTGCGCCATACGCCAAAATGCCGATGCCGATTGCGGCTCCAACAGGTATAAGAACGCGCGCCCAGCTAAATGTTGCAGGCCTGTATGCCTGGGGCAGCGCATTGAAATCGATCATTGAGTAGTTATTATCGGCGCCTTTTGGCAATATGCCTTTGGTAGCCAGTCCTATATTGACCATATACTGTGCCGGATCAAATGTATCCGTATAATTCAAAGCCGGCTTTAGCGCCGACACAGGATAATCGAGATTCTCAAGATACTTCAGGCTTTCTTCATCACGAGCCATATCCCCGCAGACAAATATCGGGGTGTCCTTATCGAGCGGATTGTCCTGATATGTCGAATTATAAAAAGTGATAGTTCGGTTTAATTCCTCAACGATAGAGGGCAATCTTTCCTGTAATGATGTTCCCTCAACCGGCAATGATAAACTGCGGATTACTAGAGGAATGCGCTCGGCTAAAACAATTATATCCACAAAGGTTAACCAGGCATTAACCAGTATGGCGCGAGGGGCATTAACACAACGCGCCAGCGCCAGAGGCGCAAGATCCATTACCTGCGGCCTCAACCCTGCTTTGCGAACCACGCTTAATAACACATCGGTAGAATTGCGCGGATAAGCAACGAGGAACAAGCGTAATTCGCCTTTGGAAGAAGGCAGAGGTTGATATGAGTAATAAACCTGGCTTAACGGCATCGGTAAAACACGGCTTGCTTCGTTGCTTACAGCTTCAGGCAAAAGACTCTTTGGCACTTCAGGGATGGTAATTACGCGGAAAACGGAGTTAAGGCCGCTGATGCCGACAGAGACTCTTGTATCGCTGACAGTTTGAAGCTTGAATAATTGTTTAATCCCCTCGGCTACGCGGTCTTCATCCAGTATGACGCCTTCATTCACCAGCCCGGCATCCAGCATCAGGCTGGCCCACTTTTCCACCTGATTTCCATTGGTTACCAGCAGCTTGATCTCGGTATCTTCTATATACAGGCTGACTTTTCTTGCCATGTTATTCTCCTTTGTACGAATAGACAGCTACGGTCAATTGCGCGGAGGGCATTTCCGCAAGCTTTATATCGGATTCCAGTTTATCATCCACCTCATTTTCATTTACCATAGCGTCTATTTTGGCTGCTATCATGGAATTCAATTTTTCAACAAGCACCCTTTTGATAGTAGGCTGTATCTCCGAGTCGGGTATTCCCTGTATGGCCTCCATAATGTCATCGCTTAAATCAAAATTACCGGTAAACGTGGGCAATAAATCTGCTGTATTATCTTCGAACAGTGAAGCTATTGCGTCTGCATATATGGTAGTTATAATATCGACAAGACTATCCGCCAGATTCCTGCTAATAGCATCGGCAATTTCGCTGGCCATAAGATTAGCGATTTCGGGGTTATAACTCGCGGCAATTATGTCATAAATACGCTCAGTCATTTCATCCAGCGTGGGCTGATCGGCTTTTTCTCCAAGCAGCTCGAGGAAAGACTGCTCAATGATCATTATCCTGTCTATTCCCTGTATGGAAGCATCGATTTCAGCTATCATCTGCGTTCTTATGTCAATACGCATTTGATCTTTTGCAGCCTGGGTCAACGGCTGGGGAATAGTAAAAGTGACCGGCGCCATCACGCCTGTTTTAAACATAGTGCTTGTAGCAATCCTGTTCACAAAATCAAGGATATCGCCCATTTCACCGGAGATTTCCACTGAAAATACATTGGTATAAAATCTGAAATCTTCAGTTGAAAGTTCGGCAGTTTCTGTTTCAGTCGCTGTTATTATCCGCAATGTAAGATTCGATGATTCAGCAAGCGCGATTAAGGCTTCATCATATTCTATGGTATGCGCCGATGCGGGGAACTTGTTCTGGGTTTGCCCAAGAGACAGTTCGGCCTGCTCCAAATCCATCTGCAGCAATGTTATCTTGTCGTTCCACGATGCCACCTCGGAGGCTGCATCCACCAGTTGCGTTTCGAGTTGTGCCTTTTGTTTTGACAGGGCGGATTGCTGCGTTTTTGACAGCTCCAGCATCTGCTGTGCCTGTTTGTTTTCATTATAGGCATTCCTGTACATCACGCCTAAAATTACGGCTCCTATAATAAACAGTACTACCAGTATACCGATGAGCGCCGATCTGGAAAATTTCATGCATTGCTCCTTAATAAGTCAACTATTGAGTAGTGATGATATGCGTCAATACCTGGTAATCTATCTGGCCGGCATCGCCCGTAGTGGTGAAATCAGGCACGTTAATGGGGGGCGAATCGGGAGGGTCTTCGTGCGTCAGGGTGCAACCGGGCCACAGTTCCACTGAAGCTGAACCAGCCACAGAGCCGATAAAGTCGCCGCCCGGCTGCAAATGGGTCGTGCCTTCCAATGACATCAGGAAGGTGAAATCGCTGCTGCTGGAATGGGGCTGGTAATTTATATCGCCAATAGCAATTATGCTTCCGGTTCCGATAAAATCACAATGTGAAGGAACATCCACCGTGCCAGTTACGAATATTGTCTGTCCATTGAGATTTATTATTGGGGTTTTGTTCCCCCCCTGTGAAACAGTGAAATTCCCATCCACATATATAGTCCCTGTAAGAGTCAGTGTATAACCGTTTGCATTGGCGTATATATCAAGATCTCCGTCCCTGTATATCGGCCCCAGCGTGCTGGTAGTGGCCACATTAACACTGCCGCTGCTGTAAGGCGCCCCCGTATCAACCTGAGTTATGTAAAAATCAATCATTTCTGCTGTTGTCGGCCAGTTTGGTATGGGCGCGTTGGTAACGACTCCGTTTATCTCTCCCTTGTTATCCAGATTGCCGTTCAGCAGAACGTCGCCGCCCACGACTACGCCAGATTTGAGGGTTACGTTTCCGGGGCTGGTAATGGCGTTATCCAGAAAATCAATTGGCAGATTTATTTGTTGCACGAATGTTTCAATCTGTGTCTGTGTTATTCCACTGACTTTTGCATCGGAAACAATCTGATATGTATATTGCAGCCAGGGGTATTTGGATATAGTCACGGATACCTGCTTGCCGTTTACCATCAAATCCGGCAGAGTTACACTTGTATCTGTAGGCAAGGAACCAGGGTTGCTTTTCATCCATAACAAAGCAGCATCGACTCCCGAATCTGCCGCATACAATTCCAATGTGCGCGTTTCAATAACTTCACCGGCAATTATGCCAGCTTGCATCAGGCTCAGGGTAGGAGGAATAATCAGGCTTCCCAGCAACAGAAATATTAAAATATAAACGAAAACCTGACCTTTTTCACCGCATCCCATGATATGTTTTTTTATTTTCATATCACACCCCCCCTACGGCACATACAGCCGTGACAGTACGTTATAATCACGGGTTTCCGTAATTCCTCCGATTGTCGCCGTAATTTTAAATTCCGCGCCATAGGCTACCGTAGTATCATAATATGTCAACAACGGGTCGGATACAATACCCTCGGCAATAATTAGCGTCGTCTGTAACACATCGTTCTCATAATAGTACCGCACAAACTTGCCTTCATCCGTAATAACGTAGATGGATTCATAGGTATTGGTCGCGATGTCTTCCCAGCTAATGGTCAATTGCCATTGCAGCGGAACAGGTTCCTCAACAGGCTGCTGCCAGGACGCATTCTTTGCCATTTGAGAGTCGCGGCTTACCCAGTATCCGGCTGTCTGCAACTGACGAATGACCAGCATGTGATCATGGCTTTTAGATGTGATTATCATAGTCTGCGCAAATGCCATACCTATCAGGACTACTATGGCTGACGCAATAGCCAAAGCAATAATGATTTCTATCAACGTAAAGCCATGTTGATTGTTTCTCTTTGCCCTGCTGCGTTTAAATAATTTAAGCATTACCGATTAACCTTATAATCTTCAATCGTAAATACGGTTTTGTCACCATGTTTTATGACCAAATTTACCCGCTGTAATCCGGCATCTACACTAACCGCAGTATTTGTTGAAGAATCCCACGGCACCCCGACCACTCCCTCTATTTCCGTATTATCCCTGCCCACACTGTATATTGTATATCCCGGGGACGTACTGTTAGTTAAAGCATAAGAGGCGACATTATCGTCATCTGCGAAAATATATGACTGTATTTTAATGGATTCCAATTGGCACCTTGCCAGGCTCTCCGCAGTTGTTCTTTCATCTGCAAGTATTACCGCTCTTGAACTCGTAGCCAATCCCATTAAAAATGTACTTGCAAAAATGCTGAGTATTAACAAAGCTATCAGTACTTCTATAAAAGTAAATCCGCTTTCCCCTTTACTTTTACTATACATTTTATGTGCCGTTCCTTAAGCTATTTGACCGTATATTCCATACATGGCAGATACCATGGTTATGGCAATAAGCGCTACGATTCCGCCAATAGCTATCGTCATAATCGGCTGAATGAGCCCCACGGCAGCAGTTGTCCGGTCGTCGGATTCCACTTCATACGTTTCAGCGACTGTTGCCAGTGTATTATCAAGATTTCCTGTTTCTTCGCCTACAGCTACCATCTGCACCATTAAAGGAAGAAAGAAAGTCCTTTTCTCCATGGGCTTTGAAAGCCCTTCTCCTCTTATAAGCCCTTGCTGCACATCAGTCAGACATTCAGCTACCACTTTGTTACCGGTATTCTGCACTGAAAGTGCCATAATCTCCGGTAAAGGGAGCCCCACTTTAAAAAGAAGCGACATGGTGCGGCATAAACGGGATAATTCATTCAGGTTAGCGATACGGCCTATAACAGGCAGGGTAAAAAGAGTCTTGTCCACCATGTATTTTCCCCGCTCCGTTTTTGAATAAAGGAATATTAACAGGGCTATAAATGCTATACCAAGCAGAATATATAATCCATATTGTTTTAACCATGCAGACCCGTCCATCATTATTCGCGCAATTGTCGGCAAATTGCTTCCGAAAGAGGCGTACAATGCGGAAAAAGAAGGCATTACAAAAGCTACCAGCACGACCACAACCGCAATAGCCACTACGACTACAAAAATTGGATAACTCATGGCGCCTTTAATCTTTTTTTCCGTAATCATGCGCTTTTCCATGTAATCGGCCATTTGACGCATTACCAGTTCCATGTTTCCGCTTTTCTCGCCTGCGGAAACCGCTCTCCAATATAAAGCAGGGAATACACGCGGATGCTTTCTCATCGCATTTGAAAGTGATGATCCGCCCCGGATATCGGCAGCCACTTCGCCAAGTTTCTTTTTCAACTCTTTGTTGGCTACCTGTGTTTGCAGCAATTCCAGCGCAGCCACGATATCCGTGCCTGAACTTAACAATAGAGCCATTTGTCTGGAGAACATTATTATCTCTTTGGGGTTAACGTTTCCCAGAGTCATATTTAATTTCTCAGAGTTTATGAATGATGCATGTCCCTTCAGGCTGAGCACCTGATAACCGCTTGATCCGAGCAGATTGTTCGCTGCTCCTTCGTTACTGGCATTGAGTTTGCCTTTGATCAGTTTGCGATCTTTATCATATGCAACATAACTAAATTCCATAATATCCTCGATTATTCAACAGAATAAGTTGTGCGCAATATTTCGGTAGGAGTGGTAAGCCCCATTTTTACTTTTTGCATTCCGTCATGCATCATGGTTACCAAGCCCTCTCTAAGCGCTTCTTCCCGAATATCAGCCGGGCTTACACCGCTTATTATCATGCGTCTTAAGGTGTCTGTCATTGCCAGAATTTCGAAAATGCCCGTGCGGCCGAGATACCCTGTGTAAGCACAAGTTTTACAACCTGTAGCATAAAGGAATTTGGTTTTCTTCTCTTTCATTTCTTTCTCATATGCCAGTTGTTCGGCCAGCGGGGCTTCTATCATCTGCTGGCAATCCGGACATATCCGCCTGACCATGCGTTGCGCCACAATTCCGATTACAGCAGAAGCTATCAAGAATGGTTCTACGCCCAGGTCTATCAAACGGAACAAAACTCCGGTGGTATCATTGGCGTGTATGGATGACAGCATAAGATGCCCGGTTAAAGCGGCTTGAACCGCGATGTTGGCAGTTTCAGCATCTCTGACTTCGCCTACTAGAATTACATCGGGGTCCAGCCGTAAAATAGAGCGCAACCCGCTGGCAAAAGTTATACCAGCCTGGTTATTCACCTGAATCTGATTGATATCTTCAAACCGGTATTCCGCAGGATCTTCTACGGTAATAACGTTGCGGCCAAGCGTATCCAGAGAATTGAGCGATGCATAAAGAGTGGTGGTTTTGCCAGCTCCGGTAGGCCCGCTTATCAATATCATGCCGTATGGCACTTTCAACATTTTTTCATATTTTTCAAGGCTGTCGGGGAGAAACCCCAACTCTGCCAAACCCAGTGTTGCCGTTGATTTATCAAGAAGCCTCAAAACCGCCATCTCTCCGTGGACGGTTGGAGAGGTCGCAACACGCACGTCGATTTTTCTCTGTTTCGATTCAGTTGAGAATTGCCCGTCCTGTGCATGGAAATGGTCTGCGATATTTAATTCTGAAAGAATTTTAAGGCGGGAAATCAGCGGAAGATGAATATCCATTGGAAGCGACATCATATCCTGTAATGTCCCGTCTATACGATACCGGATTCGCAGTCTTTTCTCCTGGGGTTCAATATGAATGTCAGAAGCCCTGGCTTTTACTGCTTCATCAATTATAAGATTCAATGCTTGCACGAGAGGCGTGTTAGCTGCGGCATCCATCGCGAATTTGTCATCAAAGGCGCTTTGCGAGAATTGTATATTAGATATCTGCTTTTCGATTTCACTATATCCCTTGTAACTGAAATCGATAGCTTCTCTAATCTCTTTATTTGTAGCAGCAACCGGTTTAATTCTTTTCTTGCTCTGTACCGAAAACGCTTCCAGGGCTAATATATCGCTGGGATCGGCCATAGCAACTACCATAGTATTGCCGCTTATGCTTATCGGAATAGCATTATACCTGCGAGCCAAAACCTCGGGAATTAACTGTATCGCCTCCGGTTGCGCAGTCTGGCGCAGCTGTCTTTGCCCCTGTGTACCGGTAACCTCTTTTTTATTTCCATCTGCTTTGTTGGGAGGCATTATGTCCTGATGGGTGGTTTTTCCCAATTCGAGCACTTTTATTGACTGATGTTCTACGAATTGCCGTGCTTTCGCGCTCAATTTAGCGTCAAGTAAAGCTATAGCCTTGTCATCAACGCCTGTATCAAAAGCCTTGGCGTCAAAATATGCGACTCTGTCGATATCAATCTCCCCATCTCCACCCATTATGTCTATAGCAAGACTATGGGCTATGCGCGCACTCGAAGCATAAGCCAATACATCAAAGGTATATTCAACCTCGGAGCGTCCCACAACCTTGGCATTTTCCTCAACCCTATAACCCAGGTTAATCAAGCTGTCAACCAATTGCGCTTTATTTTCAAAACGAAAGGTTTTTGGCACACCGGATTTAGGAGGTGGGCTCGCAAGAAAAGACTCGATCTTCTCTTCTTCAACAACTTTTATGCGTTGTTTCTCGGCAAGCTGCTTGTTTTCCGGGCTTAAAGCAGGATTGGCGATTATTACCCTATCCTTTATGCCGGCGTCATAAGCCTGGTTGGCAAAGTTGAAAATCGCGCTGGCAATCGAATCCTGAGATTCATCTGTCAGCAATGCTATTGCCATGGTGCGCAAAGTAAAGCCATCGTCGCTTTGAGCCAGAATGTCGAAAGTCTGTTCGATACCGGATTTTCCCAACCGCTGCACATTGTTCAAAACCTGATAACCCTGTTTTTCCAAATAGGCTTTCAATCGCAGTTCCAGCTTCTGACGGGTATCTGAGTCAGCTATCTTATCCACCATCAATCATCCTTACCATACTACACTTAATTATATTATACTTTCTGTCGATATAATATAATGCCTACCGGGTTCAACAAGTTGGTTGGCACTTCCTTTATTTGTTTTCATTCAATCTTATTAAACCGCGCCGAATAGCCAGCACAACAGCATGCGCACGATCATTTGCGTTCAATTTGCGCAAAATCGCGCTAACATGATTCTTAATTGTTTGTTCACTTATATTTAATATATTAGCTATTTGTTTGTTGGTATTTCCATCAGCTATATATGTAAGTATCTGCCGTTCTCGCTGAGTCAGTGGAGCCAGTATATTTTCGCCCAGAGATGCCATATCCTGAAATTCGTGTAAAACCTGACGTGCTACCAGCGGGCGGCTCATAACGCTTTCATTTATTGGGTATTCGCCATGAGAAGCCCGTTTCACAATTCCAATCAATTCATCAGGAGTGGCATTTTTAGCCAGGCAGGCCACAGCAGAACTTCTAATAGCCTCGAACAGTTCTTCATCATTCGGGTTTGGGCTAAGTATCACAACTCGTGTGTTAGGGAAATTCCGGGCAATTCGGCCGCCTAATTCGAGCCCGCTTTGATTTGCCAGATCAGATCCCAGTAAAACAATATCGGGCATAGTAGAATCTATAAATGCCAACACATCATTCTTCGGATCACCCTCAAAAATGTCGAAATCTTTTTCTTTCAATAATGCCTGTTTTACTCCTGATCTGAAGAATGGTTGCTCGTCAATTACCATTACTTTGGTCTTAGCCATTATTGCCCTCCCGTAAATTTGTGACATGCGAACTTTTCATGATAAGCCTGACCATTAATCCTTATAAATCCGTTTTAACCCATTATCATTAAACAGCGCGTCAACATCTTCTTTGCGAAAACGCCGATCCCCTCTGGAACCAATTCTATAAGCTTTCAATGCCCCCTGGTTACTCCATCGCCGTACGGTATTAATATGCACGTTCAATATCCGTGCAACTTCGCTTGTAGTTAACATCGGCTCTATTTGACTGTTTTGATCAGCCATATTTTGTCCTCTCTAAATATAACTAAAACTTACATCTAAATACAATAACTGATTTTAAGTGTCAATCCAAGCCCCTCATAGTACTATTGGCCTACCTAATAGTCATGGGATTTTAGTAATACCCTTAAAATTTTTGCCTAAATATAACCTATCTTTTTAGAATATCCTTCGTTATAATTTGTGCACGTGGTAACACCGCTGGTCAATCCAGCTTGACACCACTAACATGCTTCCAGGGTTGGCACAGGGAGTTCTCAGGTGCAAGACGAACAATGGCTGGTACAAAAGGCACAACAGAATGATAATGAAGCTTTCGCCGAATTATATGAGTTGTATTTCGATAAGATATACCGCTATATAATGCTCAAAACCGGAAACAGAACAGATGCAGAAGATATGACTCAACAAGTTTTTTTAAAAGCATTTAAGTCTCTCTCCTCTTATCAATATAAGAGTGTGCCCTTTTCAGCGTGGTTATACCGTATTGCGCATAACCAGATAGTGGATTATTTCAGGTTATCGAGCAGGCAGCAAACCTGCGAACTGGCAGAAGAAATAGTGCCGGATGATTCGGATAATAATCCTCAAAATAAAACCGAATTAAAAATGGATACCGAAAGCCTCATAAAGGCCACACGGCAGTTGACCAAATTACAACAGGAAGTTATTGCGTTACGATTTAGCAGCGATCTTCCAGTTGCAGAAGTAGCCAGACTTATGGGGAAGAGCGAAGGAGCCGTGAAAGCCTTGCAACATAGCGCAGTGATAGCGTTAAGGAAAATAATGGTGGTTAACGATTATGGTTAAGATTAATAAGAATCAGAAAAATATACAGGACGTTCTTAATGATTGCCTGGAGGGCATACTTATCAGAAATGAGACAGATGTATCCTGCTTATCGCGGTATCCGGATTATTCAAAAGAATTGAAACCGCTGGTTGAAACCATAAAGGCTGCCCATACCGCCAGTAATATTTCACCCAATCCGTCATTTCGCGCTCAGGCACGCTATGAATTCCATAGAGTTTTGAATGAAAACTCAACGAAGCCTGCTGTTCCGATATTCTCATGGCGCTGGCGCTGGGCAACCGTTATTGCATCTCTCGGCGTTTTTTTAATCACTGCTTCCGGCGGAGTTGTGGCTGCCTCCGCAAATAGTATGCCAGGGCAACCGCTGTATCAACTTAAACGCAACATCGAAAATGTACAACTCACGATGTCACCTTCAAAAACCACTGAAGCCCGCTTTTATGCCGTGTTGGCTGACCGCAGAGTTGGTGAAATTGTCTATGCAGCACAATCGGGGGATGTTCAGTTAACCCAAAAACTTACAGAGGAATTTGCCAGCAGTCTCAGGATGGTTTCAGCTGTTATGGGAACTTCCAATACGCTTGCTTACGGGGGTGACGCAACAAAAAGCGGGGCATTATCTACTTATGAAGGAATAACGGAACAATCCCCACTTTCCACAGATACAACTGCCTCGGACTCCAATCCTTCAGGAATCGCAGAATTGCCGCCTCGTGATACAGTTCCACAAGCTGCTCCGGCTATGACTCCGATACTCACTATTCCACAGGCGACAATCACACTCAGCGGCATAGATGATCCCGTTTTGCTGAAACTTCTGCAGCAATATTCCGCGAAAAATTTAGCTGAGTTAATGGCAACACTCGATGAGGTCTCTCCATCAGTCAAAGATGCGTTGCTTACTGCCATTGAAACTGCCGCTGAGGGGTATAGCCAGATACTGGGAGAATAACTCCGGTTTCCGCTTCGTGCCGGCAGGATTAACGACAGGATTTGGCCTGGCAATTAAAACGTATCAATATTTCCGATTTTTCATTGACAGGCCAGACTCCATGCTATAAACTACAGATTGATGGCGATTTTATGTCGTGTTGGCGCAATTTTCCCCGCCTCCAACAGGAGAACGTAGATGTCTGCAACAAACACTGATTCTCCACAAACAATAGCACACAAACTACGCGAAGATGCAATTCGAATAGCTGAAGAAAACTACAAAAAGGCATTGGATGATGCCGCCAAAGTTAAGGAAACAACCTTAAGCAATGCGACAGCAACTAATTCTGAAGTTATAAAACAGGCTAAAAATACTATCGAAATGCACAAGCAGCGCTTGAATGAATCAAAGGATAAGATCGAATTCAAACTGCGGAAACAAGAACTGGAAGAAGTGCGTCGCGCTCAAGAACGCCTTATCATCTCTTCTGATGATAACAGATTAAAAACAATCAAACAGGCTCAGAATTCATACAAAATATCATTGAATGATGCTGCAGATATACGCAGCAAAGCTGTTAAGCAGGCTTATGATAACGAGAAAGCCATGTTACTCGAAGCCAAAAACAGACTAAAAGCAGAAAAGACATCTGCAAAAACCGTGTCATCAGACAAACATGAAATAGAGCATGACGGGAGCGTAGCGTCCACAAACAGTTTGGAGCAAGAAATTCCAGAAATGCTTCCTGCGCCCTCAGAATCAGATGACCATGATGCAATCAATCTAACCGCTGCTAACAGCAAGGAAACACAGGAAATAGCAATCATCCGGTCAGGGATAATCAGGATTACCGTCACTCAAACAGAAGTTAATCCCGCTATGATGTTTGCTCTTGAGAACGACCTGCGCACTATCCCCGAAATACGCATTTTAATGACAGGCGGGTCAATGAAAGAAGGGTATCGGATCATGGTTAATTCCGAAACCCCGGTTGCACTTGCCGACAAAATCAGGCAATTATCCTCCGTAGAAGATGTTAGCGAAACTTCAAATGAAGTGCTGATCAGGGTTAAAACAAAATCCATTTCTTGATATCCAAAGTTACTCTATTATTAAATCAGGGAGGTGTCTATGATTATTCTATGGGTTATCCTCGGTATTATAGTCGTTCTTCTTATTGCCTTTATTGGTATTTACAACGGTCTCGTTGGTTTGCGCAATCAGGTAAAAAACGCCTGGGCACAGATAGACGTTCAACTCAAGCGTCGCTATGATCTTATTCCCAATCTGGTTGAGACTGTCAAAGGGTATGCCAAGCATGAACGCGAATTGCTTGAAAACGTCACCAAAGCACGCAATATGGCTCAGGCGGCTTCCGCATCCAATGCAGCCGAACGCGGCAAACTTGAAGGGGAACTTAGTTCAGCTCTGTCGCGTCTGCTGGCTGTGGCAGAAGCTTACCCAGACCTTAAGGCCAATCAAAACTTCCTGTCATTACAGGAAGAACTTACTTCTACGGAAAACAAAATCAGTTTTTCCCGTCAGTTTTATAATGATGCAGTGTTGCGCTACAACAATAAAACTCAGATGTTCCCGTCTGTAATCGTCGCCGGGATGGCAGGGTTTAAAGCATCTGAATTCTTTGAAGTTACAGTTCCCGAGGAGAAAAATGCGCCCAAGGTAAGCTTTACTTAAAGCGGGGATTCTTTCTATGTGGGAGCAAATTAACTCTAATCGGCTCAGGTCGGCTGTGCTGGTTATCTTTATGGCTGTCCTCTTGCTTGCAATAGGATACTTCGTGGGGTTGTATCTCATGGAGAGCGCCATAGGAGGGCTTATTATAGCCTTTGTTGTTTGGGCAATAATGAGCCTCATCGCCGTTTTTGAAGGGGACAATATACTCCTGAGCATATCGGGAGCCCGCAAGATAAGCAAAGCCGACAGTCCCCAGCTTTACAACGTGGTGGAAGAAATGTCCATCGCTTCCGGGTTGCCCAAAATACCAGACATATATATTGTAAATGATAACGCGCTCAATGCATTCGCTACAGGGCGCAATCCCGATAAAGCGGCCGTTACAGTTACATCCGGTCTTCTGGAGAATCTTAATCGCGATGAATTGCAGGGTGTGATCGCGCATGAAATTGGGCACATTAAGAATCGCGATGTCTTACTTATGACCATCAGTTCCGTTATGTTGGGAGCTATTGTCATTATCTCCACGTACTCTACACGTATTTTATTTTGGGGAGGAGGAAGGCGTTCCGACAGGCGCTCAGGCGGCGATAGCGGGGGGGCTTTCCAGGCGATACTGCTTATCGTAGGGTTGGTACTTCTGATTCTGGCGCCGGTATTTGCCCAGCTTATATATTTTGCAATTTCACGCAAGCGCGAGTATCTGGCAGACGCTTCTTCGGCGCTTTACACGCGTTATCCCGAGGGGCTTGCCTCAGCGCTGGAAAAATTGGGAAACTCCAGCACACAGGTAAAAGCCGCTAATAAGGCTACCGCTCCGATGTACACTATTAACCCGTTTGCAAAAAAACAGGCGCTTAATGACTGGATGAGCACACATCCTCCTATTTCCGACAGGGTGCGTATTCTCCGGGCTATGGGGGGCAATTCTTATGCCGACTATGAGAAAGCCTATAGCACGGCACATAAGGGCAAAGGTATCATGCCAAAATCCACATTAAATGCTAATGCATAAAGCATCAATATTTATAATAAAGGAGGAGCTGGCACTCCTCCTTTATTTATTTAGATCTAAGTTTATAATTTCATAAAACGAAAAAAGCCGCCGCTGCTTTTTTCACAATATAATTTAACGGTTCTTCCAGGCTAATGCTCGTGCCATCATATCCGCTGCATTTTTCATTGAAGTTTCGCTGTTCGCTATTCCACCAAGCATAACCGCCATTTCTATTTTTCTGCTATCTTCATCAAGCGCAGATATTGAACTAATTTTGCGGCCTCCGGCGTTCTCTTTTTTCACGCTGTATTGTGAGTCCGCAAATACCGCGATTTGGGGTAAGTGCGTCACGCAGATTATTTGATGGTGACGCGCCAAACTCCATAATTTCTTTCCTATAACATCGCCGCTGCGGCCACCAACACCAATATCTATTTCATCAAAAATAAGCACAGGGATAGCATCAGCTTCTGCCAGAGCAACTTTTAATGCCAGCGTAAAACGGGATACTTCGCCTGTGGATGCGATAGCAGTCAATGGTTTCATAGGCTCGCCGGGATTAGTAGATACCATAAACTCAACATCATCCGCCCCGTCTTTGTTAAACGCGACTTTTTGCCCTTCAAACGGAATTCCCGCATCGTTTTCCGTCTGGCGGATAGACACATTGAAACTTACCTGCTCCATATTGAGTTCGTTCAATTCCTCTTCTACATCTTTTGCAAAGCTGGCCGCGCCGTTTTTCCGCTTGTTTGACAGCAATACCGCCTTTAGTCCTATTCCATCCTTTAACGATATGATCTCTTTTTCCAGACATGCCATATCCTCAGCAGCGGAATCCATTCGCGTTAGTTCTGATTCTATTTCCCTCTGGTATGACAGAACTTTTTCTACGCTCCCGCCATATTTCTTTTTCATTTGACGTATGAGTTCCAGTCTGGTCTCAATCTCCTCCAGTTCACGAGGATCGTATTCTAGTTTTTCATCATAGGATCGCAAATCTCGCGCTATCTCTTCAAGACTTGCAATAGTTGACTCAAGACTCTCGGATTGTACATTCAAGGAAGCATCCAGCGCTGCCATCGAATTTACAGCTCGGGCAGCTTCGTTCAAGCGAGTCAGAACCGCAGGGCCAGCGCCATCATCGCCGTTAATCGTCTGGTAAGCCTCATAAGCAAGCGCTTTGAGTTTCTCGCATGAGGCGTTAATTCGCCGCTCGCGTTCCAATTCTTCCTCTTCGCGTTCGTTAAGTTTGGCTCTAATGATCTCATCGTTCTGGTAACGCAGTATCTCCCGCCTGTGTATCCGTTCGGTATCTGTCTGCCTCAATCTATCATACTCTGCTTCAAGGGCATACAATCTGCATACGTCTTCGCTTAATGCCGCTTTTGTATCCATGCAATGCGCGTAAGCATCCAGATAATCAAGATGATGTTTCTTGTCAAACAGAGAGAGATGTTCGTTCTGTCCGTGAATATCCACCAGAAGCCCGGATATTTCACGCAGCAAGCTGCGCGCAACAGCGCTGCCGTTAATACGTATTACACTACGGCCTTGCCTGCGGAATTCACAGCATACTACAAGGCTATCTTCTTCGAAAGCAATGCCTTTATCTTCGAGCATGGTTTTTATCCTTGTCTTGAGAAGGCCATCGCCCAGTGAAAATACTGCTTCTACACGCGCACTGTCCTCTCCATAACGTATGCTTTCTTCATCCAGTCGGCCTTCAAGCAATGTTTCAAGAGCATCTATCACCAGGGACTTTCCTGCCCCTGTTTCTCCTGTAATAACATTAAAACCGCCTGCGGGAGACCATACCAGTTCATCTATTATGCCAAACGATTTTATTTTAAGTTCTACCAGCAAGCGAATCTCCTTGAAATTGCTGCAATATTCTTAGCATAAACAGGGACATAAGTAAAACCTGAAACATAGCGGCAATCTTGCAGCCAGACAGTATATAAACGCTTTACATACCTGTTCTTGCCTGGCGATTAAAACTTCAGATAACAAATTTGCCGTTCTTGTAAAGCAGTTCGTCATCAACCCATATCTCGCCGCCCTGCCTGAGGTCGCAGACCATGTCCCAGTGAATAGCCGATTCGTTTTTCGAACCCGTCTCAGGATATCCTGCGCCCAATGCCATATGAAAGCTGCCTCCGATTTTTTCGTCAAACAGTATTTCACGGGTAAATTGCTGTATGCCTTCGTTTGTTCCTATGGCAAACTCTCCCAGGTAGCGCGAGCCTTCGTCTGTATCCAGCGTCTTGAGTAAAAATTCCTCGTTTTTCTCTGCTGTCGCCTTTATCACTTTTCCATCCTGGAACCACAGTCTAACGCCGGTCACTTCACGTCCCGCCTCGATAGCCGGATAGGAGAAATATACGTGACCGTTAGCGCTATTCTCAACAGGACCTGTAAATACCTCGCCGTCGGGCATGTTATTTTTCCCATCACAATTTATGAATTTACGGCCTGCAATACTCAAATGCAAATCAGTATCTCTGGCGATGACATGCACTTTTTCCTTGCCTTTAAGCCAATCTACGATGCGCTGCTGTTCACCGGAAACTTTTTCCCAGTAGCTTACGGGATCGCTCAAATCCGGCATGCATGCCTTATAGACGAAATCTTCATATTCCGAAAGACTCATCTCTGCATCCTGCGCCATAGCCGCAGTCGGATAAGGAGCGACAACCCATCGGAATTCCCCTGCAGCCGCCCGCCGCATCATGGTCTTCATAAGCTCGGAGCGGCTTTTATCAAACCAGACGGATTTCTCCGCTGGCACAAGACTCAGAGCCTTGCTGTTTTCACAGCCTAAAATACTTATCCGTACATCGTATTTTTCTGTTATAGTCCGCTGCGATTCATGGACATATTCTATCTGTTCCCTCGTACCATATTTATAAAGCAGTTCCATCGTGTCTGTCGAGCGTGGTGAAACCAGCGGATGTCCCCCTGCCTGCAATACTCTGGCATACAGTGCGTTAATAAGCGGTGTTGCGATATTTTCACCAGCTATGGCTACCTTATCATCTGGCTTTACTTTCACCGAATAATTAACCAGCAGGTCGGCCAGTTTTTCAAGTCTTATGTCATGCATTATATTCTATCCTCCCTTTTTAATATCCTATAGCTTAATATTAACAACAAACCGCTGATCTAACAACGTATTTTTTATATATTTAAAATAAATATATACCTGTATTTTGACGGATCCAGATTAATGTTTGACCAATTAGAACAAGTAGGCTACACTTTTACCACCTGAAGATTAAATGCAGATCTTGGAGGCTAAAGTGAAGTTACTGGTTATAGGTTGCGGACAGTGTGGCGGCAGAATCGCAGATGAATTCTCCCTCATGAGCAAAAAAGCCCATACTCAGGGCGGATTAGATATTTTAACCAATGTTATCGCAGTTAATACCGACGTTGCCGATCTAAGCGGCCTTTCTTTTATCAAATCCGACTTCCAGCACCGCATTCTTATCGGAAACAAGAAAACAGGAGGACATGGAGTCGGCAAGATGAACGATGTGGGCGCTGATATCGCCCGTTCAGACGGCGACAAGGTTATCGAAGCCATAAGACTTACGCCACGTCTGGCGGATACCGATGCGTTCCTGCTTATTGCCGGCGCTGCAGGCGGAACGGGATCAGGATCGATTTCAGTGCTTACTCATATGATTAAGGAGCGTTATCTCGACAAACCTGTGTATAACATGATTGTCCTTCCCTTCCGCTATGAAGAAGCGACTGAAGAGCGATCTATTTATAACGTAGGAACATGCCTTAAATCTGCCTATCTTGCAGCAGATGCGGTTTTTCTGGTTGACAATCAGCGTTATCTAAAGAAAAACGCTCCTATCCGTAACAATCTGGCAAAGATTAATCGCATGGTAGTCAAACCATTCTATAATATTCTTTGTGCCGGAGAGGAAACCAATCCGAAATATATCGGCTCCAAGGTATTAGATGCCGGCGATATAATTCAAACCTTGTCAGGCTGGACTGTGATCGGCTACGGCAAATCGCGAAGTTCCAGATTCGAAGTTAATAAACTTGTAGATTTCCGGGAAAAAAGTTCAGAAACACAGCACGGCGTTCAGGCCATGGATGAAGCGCTGGGAGATCTTTCCGTAAAATGCAACCCTACAGAAGCCAAAAAGGCTTTGTATTTACTTACAACCACCCCGAACCAGATGAACATGGATCTCATTAATGATCTTTCATCCACATTGAAAACAATGGCGACAGAGGCCATCATCCGTACCGGCGATTATCCCCATGGTCAGGGATCTGATATAGAAGTTACCGTTATTCTCTCCGAGCTTGTGAACTCACGTAAGGTTATGGATTACTTTAGCCGTACCATTGAGTACATTAACCGCGCCAAGCGGCGGCAGAGCGGTGTAGAATATGAGCAGATGGGATTAGGCGAAACATTCAAAGACATCCCCAGCTTGTTGTAATTGTACAGTTTTTAGACAAAAAGGGCAGTTGTAACAACTGCCCTTTTCTATTAAAGTACTATTCTAATCTTCTTCTATAACATGATCATCATCTTGTTCCAGCTCTCCGGCTTCTCCTGTCTCTGCTTTTAAGTACATCCTTGAAAGCGCTTCCATACGTTCCTGCATTTTTTTCTTCGCTTCTTTGGCAACTTGCTTATCATTGATAGCCGGTTCTTCGACGCTCAAGGTCTGCTCAAATTTCTGAGTTACAATTTTCTCCTCTTCCGTGAGTTTGCGGGGAGATTCATCCGGGTCTCGAGGCGCATTTTTGGCGGTAGCAGACATCTTCTCAACGGTTTGCTGTGTGATTTGTTTAGCCTTTACATTTACTTCACCGGTGTTGCTGAGCATTTCCCCAAAAACGCGAACCCACAGCTCACCGGCTTCCTGTGCCGCGCGTTTCGATGCCTCCGCCGCTTGCTGAGAGGCTTGAATGGCTTCATCAGCAGCCTGGCGAACCGATTGAAGCATAGCATCGGCACGACTTACTGTTTCTTTCGATGTCTTTATAGCGTTTTCTGCAGCTTGCTTTGCTTCACTAGCAACTTGTTCGGCTTTATCTATCCGCTCCTGCGTCATTTTCGTCCATTTATCCAGACTATCTCGTATAGTCTCATTTGTTTTTTCTATACGTGATACAGCATCCATAGCCTGCACGAGAGCAGAATTGGCAGTATCCTTGGATTCCAGGCTTACCTTGTTGGCTTGATTTGCCGCCATTTCAGCTGCCTTTTTCGCATCTTCTATACTGACTAAAGCCTGACGCGATTCAGATATCGCCTGTGCTACGGCTTGATTTATTTCCTTTATTGCCAGATCAGCGGACTCTTTTGCCGAACGGCTGGCATTTTGGGCTGCATCCCTGGCATTACGAGTTGCCTCCCCGGTGGCCAGTTTGGCAGCTTTTGCAGCTTCTTCAGCTCTGGCTACAGCTCCTTGCGAAGCCCTTATCGCTTCTTCAGAGGATTCTCTGGCCCATTTGCCTGCTTCGTCCGCCCTTTCTATTGCCTGTTCGAAGGATCGAGCATAACCCCTTGCTGCTTCCTCAGTAGCTTTATAATGTTTTTCAGCCTGCCGTGATAACTCTCGAGCAGTTTTTGTTGCGTCATCGGTTGCTTCTTTTGTAGATCGGTTAATCTCTTCTACTCTTTCCACTGCTTCCTGGGAGGCTCTCAAGGCTTCTTCTGCCATCTGTGTCGCGGTCTTATCTGTATCTTCCGCCTTAGTCACCGCTTCTCTTGACAACCGTAATGATTCGTTAGATGTTTCTCTGGCTTCAAGCCCCGTTTTTTCAGCCTGCTCTATCGATTGTCTTGATATTCGTATTGCTTGTTTTACTTCTTCTTTTATTTCATTAACGGTAGCTTCAAGCTGTGAAGCTTTCATTTGATAATCACGCGCCAGTTGAAGAGTAGCTTCCTCGTTTCTTTTTAGAGTTTCTTCAACTTTAACTGATAATTCAGAAAAAATTCTTTCCGAATTATCAGCTATTTGTGTGGCTTTTTTGGAAAGCTCATCAGCCTTTTGCCTTGCTTGCTCCAAGGTCATGGTATTAATGTTCGCGTCATTTTCGATTGTCTGTAAAGCTTTGTCCGCAGCTTTCACTGCTTCATTAGCGGCTTTGGTTGAGTTCTCCGCCAGCTTTTTGGCTGCCTTTCCAATATCTCTGGCTTTTTCTAATGCCTCGCGTATGATACGTTCACTAACCTCAGCAGCTCCCTGCAACTGCAAGTCTATGTTATTGGCTCTGGCCATTGTGTCCTTTAGAGATTCATTTTCTTTATTAATCTTTTCCAATTCATCATCAAACATAACGGTACCTCCCGCCGTGATTTTGCAGCCATTCTATAATAGGAGCCCGGATTTGGCAAACAAAGCATTAAATGTAAAGCAGCGCATCAGGTTTCTGACATCTCTTTTTTCCACATTTCAAAATTGCCCGCTATTTGCAAAAGATGTGCCTTTACATGATTATCACAAGCTTCCAGCCAGTCTTCCAGCGTCATAATGCCACGCTCGGAGTGCTCAACCGTAGCAAACCATTGCTCCTCAGATATCTTTTTTAGCAACGGATAAGTCATACTTCTCAGAGTTTTAAATAGTATCAAAGCTTCGTCCATATTCTGCCCTGAATAATCCAGCCTGTCGGCCCAGTAGTCCTGATCATATCCCATAACCTTGCTTCCGGGTTCGGCAATAAAACGCCTGAAGCGCACATAACCGTTAGCCTCGGCATCCGCCAGATGTATGATGATTTCATGAGTGCTCCATGACGAAGAATCCGGTTTGTAGTGCAATGCTTCCACGGACATGGGGCGAAGAACCTTCCTTATACGCGCATAAGCCGCGCCGAAAGACTCGATTTTTTGCTTTCTTTCTTCGGGCACTAAACGCAGTTTTTCCGCGGTATATTGTTCCGGGAAAAGCTTTCCTTTCAGGCATTTCAGATTAACCACATCTTCGCGATTATATTCGCAGAGCGTTTTTAATGCATTTTCATCATAATCATTTATATAGCGCCACCATAGTTTTACCGCTTCAAGCCCGTCTATCCCCTTAAGTTTTCGGGATATTCCCAGTGTTTGTTCTACGCGTTTGAGGCCACCGTATAGATTATTTTTCCAGCAATCGTACATCAAATCGCAGTGCGCGAAATTCCGGGTCAAATCTATGCCTATACGCGCATGGATGAATGGGAGATCGAAACGGCTCCCATTGTAGGTATGGATAATTGATACTCCCTCAAGCGTTTCAAGCAGCTTTTCGGCTGTTATATTATCCCCTATGAGCTGCACAAACCGTTCTCTATGACCGTCAACAAGATGAATTCCGATAACGGTAATTTCAGAGTATTCAGGCGATAATCCGGTAGTTTCTATATCAAGATAAGCTTCAATCATGCATATATTATAGTCTATTGAACAAATAATTTGCGTTGTTTTTTGCGTTTTGACAAGATCTCCAATGGAAACTATTATTATCCTGATGAATGATAATAAAGGAGAGCTGGTTGCGCTCTCCTTGTTTTTATTGCAAGTATAGTAGATTATTTTATGCTATCTATCGTCATCCTCGCGGCTGTTTTCCTCCTCATTGCCATTCGCCAGATAGGTCGCATCCGCTTCCGTATATGGCAAGCAATGCTAATGGGAGCACTGGCGGTATTATTGACTGGACAGATAACGCCCCTGGCCGCAGTCAGTGCCATTGACCTCGATGTAATATGTTTTCTGTTCGGCATGTTTATTACAGGACAAGCGTTAGAAGAAAGCGGATACCTTGCTCATATTTCACAACGTTTTTTTCGTCTTGGGACATCCACAAGTACACTCGTTTTACTGATCATTTTCGGCTCGGGGATACTTGCTGCCGTTCTCATGAACGACACACTGGCAATTGTCGGAACCCCGTTATTGCTAATGCTGGCGCAAAAAAATCAGATACATGCCAAACCCCTCCTTTTGGCATTAACTTTCGGCATCACCACAGGCAGCGTATTAAGTCCGATCGGAAATCCGCAAAACCTGTTAATTGCACTAGGCGGCAATATAACTAATCCTTTCCTCACCTTCTTCCGCTATCTTGCGCTGCCAACACTTGTCAATATGCTTGTTGTTTATGTAATGTTGAGGATATATTATCCCCGTTTCTTCAAAACGGCAGATCTTAATCCGGATGGGGAACGGATTATGGACGCAAGGCTAGCCCGTTTATGTCAGATTTCCCTTGTGCTTCTGGGCATTCTTATTGGGATAAAAATCATTCTGGTGTTTATCGCGCCTCAATTAGATTTCAGACTGACTTATATATCGCTAATATCTGCTTTGCCGATACTGCTTTTCAGCAAGCGGCGATTTACAATAATAAAACGGCTGGACTGGCCTACCCTGATTTTCTTTGCATCCATGTTCATCCTGATGGCAAGCGTATGGGAATCCGGTATCTTTCAATCCGTTATGGAACACCTGAACCTTGACTGGTCAAATCAAGGCATTGTTCTTGGCATAAGCGTCATATTAAGTCAGTTTATATCCAATGTGCCTATGGTCGCGCTTTATCTTCCTGTTCTGAGTCAGACGGGTGCATCCACTGGAATATTTATGGCGCTGGCTGCAGGCAGCACGATTGCCGGCAATCTGACGATATTAGGGGCGGCCAGCAACGTGATAATAATTCAAAGCTGTGAAAACAAATCAGGTGAAACCATAACCTTCCGGGAGTTTTTCAGGATAGGCTTGCCTCTGACGGCTATTCAGATATTAATCTACTGGTTGTTTCTATATATATCGACGTAATCTCCTGTCAAGAGATAAATAAAAAGCCCTCAGTTTTAACCCCGCGGGCTTATACCATGAATAATACCGTTAATCAGGCCAGCCTGTCTGTGTCACATGACCATCAGAATCCCATGCATAAGTACCCTGCAAAGGACTTGTGATATAGAAATTCAACTCTCCCCCCGTCCCTGTCACACCCTCCTGAGCTTCAAATACTTCCCCCCTCTCTATGCAATCCCCCATGTATGCCACAACACATGTCTGAACAACGGAAAGTTCAGTTGCTCTGGTTTCACTTTTACCCGCATCCATAAAACTTGCCAGGTTTGGGATAGCGACTGCCGCTAATATACCCAAAATAGCGATGACAACCAACAACTCTATAAGTGTGAAGCCCGTCTGTGCCATATTAAATTTTATTGCTGCTTTTTTCATTTTTTACCCCGCATGAAAAATCTAATCATTTTATATAGTATTTGTAAACAGTCTGCAACAACCTGTTCAGATATTCAATAGGTATTTAGGTCATTTTTGTTGACCATTAAGGTACTGATGCGCTATAAAAAGCAATTAATGTAGCCGTTCGCTTATAACCTGAACGCAGTCACAATAATTATTGCCCGCGCTCATTATCATTGGTCAAACTGATAGCTCTAAATAGCCATCCGAAATAATATGGTCAACCTCTCACCCAAAATAGAACGCTATCCCCTTAAGTCTTTCTGCTTCTTTAGCTCCGCCGCCAGATACAGACTGGAATACTTTTATCCCCCTGTCAGACTAAACGTTCACCCTGTGAAAGTTTTTATAAACAATACGCCATACGAGCGAGAGGTGTCATTATATCTCATCCGATACGGCGCACGCCTTAACATGCTATACATTTTTTAGCTTTAACACTATAATTAACAAAATTGTGAAATCAAAGGTTGAAAATGTAATGAAAAGGAACACCGGTCTTCTAATCTTCATCCTCCTGCTTGTCGGCCTTGCACTTTGGACGATTTTCCCTATCAACAGCACCCGTTTAGGCCGTGACGGATTCCAGCTGGGGCTTGATCTTAAAGGCGGCACTCACCTGGTTTATCAGGCAGACTTGTCCCAAAAAGATCCGTCAATGACAGACGCAGAAGTAATGGCCTCTGTAAAAGCAAAAATAGAACGCCGAGCCAATGCCTATGGAGTCACCGAACCCCTTATACAAATTCAAGGTGACGACCGCATTGTTGTCGAGCTTCCGGGCATTACGGATGTAGATAGAGCAATAGAAATAATCGGTGAAGTCGCTGTTTTGGAAATAAGAGAAGAACTTCGCGATGAAAGCGGCAATGCCATTCTGGATGAAGATGGCAACATTCAATGGGTGGTAGCCACAGCTACAGGAAGCGATGGCGTTACTATCGAAAAACTTACAGGCAAATATCTCCAGCCCAACGCTTATGTGGGTCTTGAGCAAACGACAAACAAGCCTCAGGTTGTATTCGAATGGAATGATGAAGGCGCCACCTTATTCACCGAAATCACGACACGCAATCTGAATCAGCCTATAGCTATATTTTTAGACGGTGAAAACATCCAGACAGCTACAGTAAGCGCTGTTATTTCCAGCAGCGGAGTTATATCCGGAATGACACTTCAAGAGGCTCAAGATCTTGTAATTCAGCTCAACTCCGGAAGTCTGGATGTGCCTCTTACAATTGTACAGCGAACGGATGTTGATGCAACGCTCGGTTCAGATTCGCTTACTAAAAGCCTGATAGCCGGCGCTATAGGCATCGGCATAGTGATATTATTCATGGTTTACTACTATCACCTGCCGGGAGCGATTGCTGCTGCCGCTCTTCTGATATATACCGCTATTGTTCTTGCTGTTTACAAGCTTATACCCGTTACGCTAACCTTGCCGGGCATTGCAGGTTTTGTCATTTCGGTGGGAATGGCAGTTGATGCAAATATTCTCATCTTTGAAAGGTTAAAAGAAGAATTGCGCGCCGGACGCACCTTGCATCGCGCTGTAGAGGAAGGATTCAGACGCGCCTGGCCATCCATACGGGATAGCAATATTTCCACCTTCATCACCTGTGCCATACTCTACTGGTTCGGCAACACATTTGGAGCCTTTATGGTTAAAGGCTTCGCCTTAACGCTGTTCATCGGCGTTGCAATCAGCATGTTTAGCGCGGTTACCATCACACAAACGTTCATCAAATTGCTTATCGGGAACGGTATTATTAAAGGTTTATCCATACATGAGGTCAAGAAAAATGTTTGATTTTGTAGGTAAAAGATACTGGTTTTTCCTTATATCCGCGATAATCATTATTCCCGGCATAATCTCACTGGCTGTTTTTGGTTTTAAACTTGGTGTGGATTTTAAAAGCGGAACATCCATGACTCTCAGCTTTAATACTGAGGTTGAAACAACAGGGCTTCGCGCTACACTGGCAGAACTTGGATACGATAACGCTATCGTGCAGCGCACCGGAGAGGGTGACTTTATCATCCGTCTTTCTGAAATAACTACTGAAGATAACCAGGCGCTTATAAACGGCCTTAATGCAAAATTAAATACTACCACTGAACAAAAGGACCTTTCTGTCATCTCTGCAGCCGTAGCTTCACAAACAGCCCGAAATGCAGTTATTGCCGTTATTATAGCTTCTGCGGGTATATTGCTTTATATTACCTATGCTTTTCGTAAAATGCCCAATCCTTTAAGCTGGGGTGTTTGCGCAGTAATCGCGCTTATACACGATGCGCTGGTAGTAGCCGGCATCTTTTCTATTTTGGGCTGGGCCGCCGGTATTGAGATAGATGCTCTGTTCATAACCGGAATGCTTACGGTTGTAGGTTATAGCGTACATGACACAATCGTAATTTTCGACCGGTTACGAGAGAATTTATCAAAGCGTAATAATGACAGCTTCGAAAATGCGGTTAATTCAAGTATCATGCAAACCATGACGCGTTCGCTCAATACATCGCTTACAGTGCTTTTTGTGCTACTGGCGTTATACATGCTTGGCGGCACTACAATACGTGATTTTACCCTGGTATTAATTATCGGAATTATCACAGGCACATATAGTTCGATAGGCATAGCCAGCCAGCTTCTCATAGTGTGGGAAAATAAGGAGTGGACTCGATTTATTTCATGGATTCCATTCCTGCGGAAAAAGACCGCTTAAGGAGTAGCATTCTTAACGCTTAAACAAAATAAAGGGGGAGCAAATGTTCCCCCTTTATTTTGCAACCTGATTTCAATACAGTGTGTTTTATGCTATATTAATAGCACGCAACAACTATTAGCACAACAGTTGTTTAACATGAAAGGGAATAAATCATGGAAAATGCTCAAGTTATATGGCATAACCTGACATCAGAAGAATCTCTTAAAACCATAAATTCAGACACATCAGGATTAATTTCGGCAGAAGTTGAAAAAAGGCTAATCGAATATGGGCCGAATGAAATCAAAAAATCCAAGAAAATCGCACCATGGCAGTTGTTCCTTGAACAGTTCAAGGATTTGCTGATTATAATTCTTCTGGTAGCGGTCGTGCTTTCCGCCGTACTCGGAGAGACTGTTGATGCCATTGTCATATTCATAATAATCCTTTTCGCAGCAGGGCTTGGTTTCATACAAGAATACAGGGCGGAAAAGTCGATTGAGGCATTAAAGAAAATGGCAGCGCCAGCCGCCAGGGTTATAAGGAACGGGAAGACGCAAGATGTGCCTGCTTCAGAGTTGGTTCCCGGCGACATAGTTTTACTCAAAACAGGGGACCGCATGCCGGCAGACGGCCGTTTGCTTGAATCAGTTAACTTAAGAACAGATGAGGCTTCACTCACAGGAGAAAGCACGCCTGTCGCAAAGAAAACAGATGCCGTTGAGCGCGAAGCGAGCATCGGAGACCGAACTAACATGATCTTTGCAGGTACTTCTGCCAGTTACGGACGCGGCACTGCAGTTATAACCGCCACAGGCATGAATACCGAATTCGGGAAAATTGCCAGTCTGCTGCAGGAAGTCAAGGAAGAGGACACTCCTCTGCAAGTCAACCTCGACCGTATGGGTCGCATAATTGTTTTTGCAGCTCTTGGCCTGACAGCGGTGCTCGCGGCGCTGGGGATCATGAGAGGCCATCACTGGCTCGAAATGCTGCTATGGGGCGTCAGCCTGGCTGTTGCAGCGGTTCCAGAAGCTTTGCCCGCTGTAGTGACGGTATCATTGTCTTTGGGCGTTCAAAAAATGGCTAAACGCCACGCGCTTATGCGCAGACTGCCTGCAGTTGAGACGCTTGGCAGCACAACCTATATTTGTTCTGATAAAACAGGAACCTTAACCCAGGATCAGATGACCATCAGGCGCGTGTATGTAGAAGCCCGTCTGCTGGAAGTAACCGGTTCAGGCTACGAACCGAAGGGTGAGTTCCTTGAAAATGAGAAGACGCTTGATCCAGAATCCATTCCGACATTACAGATGCTTCTAACTGCCGGCATTTTATGCAGCGATACTACGCTTACCAATGAAAATGGTGTTTGGGATATCAGCGGCGATCCAACGGAAGGCGCTCTCGTTGTTCTGGCTGGCAAAGCCGGAATGAACCAGAACGAAATGGCTAAAAACAATCCCCGCGTACATGAGATTCCCTTTACATCCGAATCGAAAAGAATGACTACAGTGCATGAAACGCCCCTTGGACGCACAGCTATGGCCAAAGGCGCTGCTGAAATCATTCTGGATGACTGCCGCTATATTATGGCGCAAGGCCAGAAAATTGAACTCGGGGCTGATGAACGCGGTAAAATACTGGCAGCTGCAAGAAATATGGCAGACAGCGCGTTACGCGTGCTTGGTGTGGCTTACAAAGAGGTAGGTTTATCTGATAGCGATTCTGGCATTCAGAAGAACATGATTTTCCTAGGTCTTACAGGTATGATTGATCCTCCACGCCCGGAAGCCAAAGAGGCAATTAAACTGTGCGACATGGCCGGCATCCGCACAGTTATGATAACAGGAGATCATAAAGCCACCGCTATAGCTATCGCACGGGAACTGGGGATTATGAAAGATGGATTAGCTTACAGCGGCGCAGAACTGGATGGTCTCAGCCAGCAGGAATTAGAAAATATCGTTGAGAAGATAGACGTGTACGCCAGAGTTTCTCCTTCGCACAAGCTGAGAGTGGTTGAAGCCCTCACCCGCAAAGGCCACGTCGTTGCCATGACAGGTGATGGTGTGAATGACGCCCCAGCGCTGAAAAAAGCTGACATCGGTATTGCTATGGGCATAAGCGGAACAGACGTTACCAAAGAAGCTGCAGGCATGGTGCTTACCGATGATAATTTCGCCTCTATAGTGGCAGCGGTAGAGGAAGGCCGCGGAGTTTATTCCAATATCAAAAAGTATCTGGTCTATTTGCTTTCCTGTAATCTCGGTGAAATTGTTCTTATGGCTGCTGCCATTCTGTTGGGTCCGCTCCTGGGGCTCCACGACGGGATACTGCCGTTAGTAGCCATCCAGATTCTTTACTTGAATCTGGCAACCGACGGGTTACCAGCTATTGCCCTGTCTATAGACCCGCCGGATCCCAACCTTATGAGCCAGAAACCTCGTCCGCGCAACCAGACGATATTTACGCGCTCGGTAACAAGTTATCTTCTAATTGCAGGCATATGGACGGCAGTAGTCGCATTAGCCGTTTTTACATGGGCAATAAATACCGGCAGAAGTATTGAAGAAGCGCAAAGTTTATGTTTCGTAACATTGATACTTATAGAATTTTTCAATGCGTTTAATTGCCGCTCTCTTGATGAATCCATATTCAGAGTAGGCATATTTAAAAACCGTTGGCTTTTATTAGCAATCGCATGGGAAATAGTATTATTGATGCTGATTGTTTATTTGCCGCCTTTGCACGGGCCATTCAATACCTTCCCGCTGGTATGGTGGGAATGGCTTGTTGCGCTTGCTTCAGCTTCCACTATCTTTATAGGTATGGAATTGTTCAAATTGATAAAAAGATACGTCAGGAATAAGGGAATCAGGAACCATACAGCGTAAAGCCAGCTATTATAAACCACTGAAGAAAACTTGAGTACCAGGCGGGTATCACCGTCTGGTACTCTTTTATTACATCTAGTTTAGCCCCGTACCAGCAATATAGGAGTGCGCGCTTCCATCATCACTTCTTCTGCGGTATTGCCATATGCCCAGCGGCTAATGCCAGATCTACCGTGTATTACCATAGCGATAAGATTGGCACGGTTACTTGCTGCAGACTTTATTATTTCCTGCGATGGATTGCCTAGCGGAAGCTCGCTGCGCACTTTAAATCCGGCATCGCGAAACCGTTTTTCAACCTTTGCCAGATATGATCCAGCCACCAGTTTGTTTTTTACATCTTCCTGTTGTACACGTTCTTCCCAGCTCAAATCCATATTAGAAGGATAATCTGGCGACACCTTTGCATATTCACAAATTCTGATGAGTATAATCTGCACTGCATCGATACCCCACTGCAGCGCAAGGGATTCGACCTCGGGTAAAATTGCTTCAGCAGATTTAGTCCCATCCAGAGCTACCAATATACGCCTTTCAGGAAGTTTATCCAGAATTATGGCATCCTCGATGCCGGACCTGACCATCAATACAGGCACGTTTGATTGTCTCAAAACTTTATACGCCACACTTCCCATCGCCCATCTGTTGACACCTGAACGCCCGTGTGAAGCCATTAAAATAAGATCAATGTCATTTTTTTCGGCAAATCGCAATATCTCATCAGCCGGAGTGCCTATTAACAACTCTCCTCGCACTTTTATATCTTTATTACACAGTTTCTTTTGCGCATCTGCCCGTATTTTTTCCGATGCGCTTTCGATATACATTCGGTGCATACCCATTGTTTCCCGGCCGTTGCATACATGCAACAGAATAACTTCCAATCCTTCAAAACGGCAGGACAACTCACCGGCATATTTAAATGTAACCTCTGATAGTTCGGATCCATCCAGTGGCACAAGCATTTTTTTATACATATTTTTACCCTGCAATTTATAGAATAATGATATATTAACATATACTTCCACCTGATAACCATGCCAAAGAAATATCCGCCTAAAAATTTCTATAATTTATCGCCTATTTAGTAGCACCTATTTATTTATATCCTGACTTAATACCTATATTCCAGCATTAAAATATGCTAGAATTGTCAAGCACTTTTTGAGTAGGGAGAGAACATGAATTTAAAGTCTTATAAGATACTGGCGCATCATATCGCTCTCGGTCTCCCTACCTTTCTCAAAATGAACATCGGAGATTGTCGCAAGACAGCGAACAGGCGGCTGAGATATATTGTGAAATATGCTTACGAGAATGTCCCGCTTTATCGCCGCAAGTATGACGAAGCGGGGATAAAGCCTGAGGATATCCATAGTATTGAGGATATTTACAAGCTGCCGCTTATTACAAAAAAAGATCTTGTAGATGGCTATCCGCATGATATTATAGCCAAAAACCTGAAACCTAAAGATTATCACCTTATCAGCACTTCCGGCTCAACAGGTACGCCAGTACGTATTTTTAAAAACCACAACCTGCTTTCCGCAGTAATTTTCGGGGAATTTTTCATAAATAAAATATTGGCGATGTATCTTAAACTTAAAATCAATCCTAAAAGCATGCTCTCCATTCTGATAAAAACACCGGACTCGCTCGAAGGGGTTATCGCTGCTGAGAAAACAAAAATCCCGGCTTTTACTTTCAAGAACAATATGGACGTGGACGCAACCTTTCCACCTGAAAAACATATAGAGGCTCTTAATAGCTATAAACCTGATACAGTCATGACCTATCCCAGTGTACTGCGCAATATGGCGCTCTATATCCAGCAGCAAAATATCACGCCTCATCAACCCGGACTATTAATGGTGAGCGGAGAACTTCTGGATAACAGCACAAGAAAAATAATCTCGCGGACTTTCAAAGGCATGTTGCTCAATATGTATATATGCACTGAATGCGGGATTATAGCTACCGAGTGCCAGACCCACAGCGGTATGCACGTTATGTCTTCCAGCGTTCTGCTGGAACTGTTAAAAGACGGCAATCCTGTGCACGACGGAGAATCGGGAGAAGTTGTTATTACGGACCTATGGAATCAGGCCACACCTATAATCCGGTACACAGGCTTAAAGGATATTGCCAGATTTAGCGCAGAAAAATGCGAGTGCAATCAGAAAACCCCCTTGCTCAAAGTCGTAGAAGGTCGCGTTATAGATTCAGTTGTACTCAGCGACGGCCGTTTGCTTCATCCCTTCAGCCTGACTCTGGCACTTGAGCATATTCCAGGCATTGCGCGCTTCCAGATAATCCAGGAAAATATAGATGTTATAAATATCCTGGTTGTTCCTGAAAAAGAAGGATCAGATGAACAAGCGCAATCTATCAAAAACAGCCTTAAAGAATTACTGGGCGAGAGTGTATGCATCAACACATCTTTCGTGGATGAAATTCCGCACCACTCCAATGGGCAGAGCCACCATGTGGTTATTTCCAAAGTGCCTCATAAGTCTTTGAATTAGAGTCAAAATGAGCAATCATTTTTTTAACAGAGACGTGGAGTGTCTGCCCCTTGAAAAACTTGTGGCATTGCAGGAAACCAATCTCGCAGCCTCCGAAATCATCAAATTCGCCGCTCCATTACCGCTTTACCGTGATAAGTGGGAAGGCCAGGGCATTAATCCGCAATCATTGTATCGCAGACAGCAGTTAAAACAGCTGCCTTATATCAACAGCACTTTGCTCAAGCAATCTTACGCTTGTCACAAATTATCCGACCTGGTTAACCTTCGTTATGCCCGCACCTGGGCTTGCACATCAGGAACAACCGGCGCTGGTAAATGGATACCATATTCTGATGACGATTTGAACCTTTTCAAACAGATTTTAATGCGCAATTTTTACATGCGCTGCGGTTCAAGCAAACCATACAGGGCACTAGCATTTACTTCGCCGGCTCCATTCATTGCCGATTTGCTTACCAACCTGACCGTTATTGCGCTCACTGAAAACAAGCTACATCAGGAGATCATCCCCATAGGCCTTAATGCAGATCCTGATGCCATTAGCCTTGCGCGCCAGAGACGCGCAGATGTTCTCGTAGCTTTCCCCAGCGTAGCTATGAGAATCGCAGAAGAAATAACAGCTAGAATAGAAAAGGAAATAGACCATCAATATTCCGAAACTAAAGGGTTAAGGCATTTATTAACCAAACTTATTATTAAAATCAAGAAACCGTCAGTTCGTGACATATTTAAATTGCGCTATGGCCTTTTCAACGGCGAATCTGTAGAACCGTATCGCTCCGCATTGCGAAAAAACTTCGGCATCGAGCCTTTCGAGACTTATGCTTTCACAGAATTCCCTTGCCTTAATATGGATTGTGAAGAACATAGCGGCATTCACATATGGAGTGATTGCTGTGTTCCAGAAATAATCCCCCTGTCAGAACTGGAGAAAGAAGAGAGTATATCAGGTTACTTGCCTCAGGCTCTTTTTCTCGATGAAGCACCTTCTGGAACGACCGGAGAATATGTAATCACAACTTTCAATCATGCTTTGCCTTTGATTAGATACCGCACATCTGACCTTATACAAGTGATTAGCACTTCTACCTGCAAATGCGGACGCACTCCGCCCAGAATAAAAGTGCTACGGAGACTTGATGATGTAGTTAACATGGGCATGATTCGTTTTTCAGTGCAAGAGATAGACAGCATACTGGCTCATGTACGGCATTACGGCAGCATAAGGCAATGGCAAATGCTGCTTTTCAGAAACGGATATAAACCAGGCTTCCGGTTAACGGTTGCAGGCGAGCAAATAATGGACGAGACGGCCTTTATGGAAGAAATAAGACGGTGTCTTTCCGAGATAAACATACTGGTAAAAGGGATTGACGCTGGATTAGTTTTCCCGCCTGAAATATGCGTCGTGCCGAAAATCAGTGAGAAAACTACTGCCACAGGTAAAGCACAAAGGATAATCTATGACCCAAACTGGTAATTCTAATATTAGCATATCCAACAAGGCAGATGATTTGACTTTCGCCCAGCTTTTGAATCTTGCAGAGAACGAGCTTATCACCACCATAAAGCGATGCGCTCTTCTCCCCATGTATAAAACCAAATGGGCTTTACACGGTTTCGATATAAAGCGCAATTTCAGACTACCTGATTTGAAAAGCGCCCCGTTAATTACACGAGAAGATCTGGTCGCCGAGAGCAGCAATATTTCCCATAAAAGCTACACAGGAAAATATATACACCAATGGATTAAATCCATCGATCAGGAAAAGCTTTCAGGTTACTGGATGCCCCGAGGGGTTGATGATGTAATGGATTTGTCCCATCATGCAGGGCGCATAGCCGATATGCTGGCGCTTGATAACAACGATTGTGTATTGTTTTTAAATCAGCCGGTTTTCGGCGCTGCCAATTTATTGCCGCATAGTTTAATCCAATGGCTCAATGCAAAGGGGATTTCCTGTCAGTTTATCACTTTAGATATGGATCTGATGGAGCATGTTACTCAATGGATAACAGTCCTAACGCAAAATCAACCTACTGTTATGATAGCGCAAAGCAGTGACGCTAAAAAACTTTCTGTTATGCTAACTCAACTTAATAACGCCTCAGCTTCAAATATCAGGGCCGAGGGATATGAGGGTTCAAAAATTTTGCCGGCACTAAGGTTAATGCTGCTTTATGGGCATGACAGTATTGGGGAACAAAAGGAAGTGGAATCGATATACAATACAGAAACCCTCCTTTCAATCGGGTTGGCGGACGATGGTATAGACGCACTGGAATGCCGGGCGCATAATGGCGTCCACTTGTGGATAGACAAAGGATTATATGAAATTATACCCGACGGGTGTGATTTTTCACCGGATATCCCCCCCGCCTTACCCTGGCTGTGGGAAACTAAAGCAGGAACATGCGGAGAACTCGTTGTGACTACCTTTAATGAAATATTGCCGCTTATTAGATACCGCAGCGGGTATCGTGTGGAATATGCGGGGAATGATGTTTGTTTTTGCGGTTACGCGCATCCGCGGGTGAAATTAAAATGATGTGATTCCAGGGATGTTTATCTCTTTATTATCAGCGCTGATCAAGGTGTACACCCTGCCTTATTTTCCTCCCGGATGGCAAAGGCATATGACTGAAAAACGCGTTATCATGAGCGTCAGGGATGCCTACGATAATGTTCCATTTTACCGCCGCAAGTATAACAGCGCAGGAATAAATATTAACCGTATCCGCCATCTTGAAGATATGAAACTACTGCCGGTGCTGACCAAAGAAGAGGTAAGGCAGAATTTCCCCGGAGATATGGTCAGACGGG
>CAYRSY010000005.1:34543-36818 GCA_964427105.1 uncultured Dehalococcoidales bacterium | reverse complement strand
GTAGTTTCGCGCGGCGGCGCATTCTTAATGGGATGGATGCTCTATAACCAGCGGGAAAATCCCTTATACGAACATTTTGACCGCCTGCTGGAGATAGCCCGCGAATATGATGTGACACTCAGTCTGGGGGACGGACTGCGCCCGGGATGCCTGGCGGATGCCACCGACCGCGCCCAGATAGAGGAACTGGTTACCTTGGGCGAACTGGTGCAGCGTTCCCGCGAAGCAGGGGTACAGGTAATGGTCGAAGGCCCGGGGCATGTGCCTCTTAACCAGATAGAAGCCAACGTATTAATCCAGAAAAGGCTCTGCCAGGATGCCCCTTTCTATGTGCTGGGCCCGCTGGTTACGGATATCGCTGCCGGTTACGACCATATCACCAGCGCAATAGGAGGAGCCATAGCCGGAGCTGCCGGAGCCGATTTCCTGTGCTATGTAACTCCGGCCGAGCATCTTTCGCTGCCGGACCCCCAGGACGTACGCGATGGAGTTATGGCAGCGCGTATAGCCGCGCATGCCGCCGATATTGCCAAAGGAATCAAGGGAGCAGCCGAAAGAGACCTGCAAATGTCGCAGGCCAGAAAACGTCTCGACTGGGTAGAGCAATCGCGGTTGGCGCTCGATCCGGAGAAAGTCATTAAAGGCCACGGACAGCATCAGACCTCAGGTAAAGCCTGCAGCATGTGCGGACAGTTCTGTGCCATGCAACTTGTGGCTGCACAACTCGGAGTTTCGACAACTCACTGCTAATTATCAAGAAAGTAAAATGCTGCGAGCCATTATATATCTGATAGGCATCGTAATAGCGGAAATTGCTTCCGTAGCACTGCCGTCCATCGATACCAGATTCGTAATTCTCGGTCTTGCGCTTTATTTCATACTGCTTGTGGTTATGATAATAGATGCCGCGCGCATGGACAGATACCATCAGGGTCAACTGGTGCTCACTCTGACCCTTGTGCCTCTGACCCGCATATTCAGCCTGGTATTGCCGTTAATGGACATACCGCAAATACTATGGTATCCGGCAATATATCTTCCCCTGTTAGTAGCCGCAATAGTAGTAGCCCGTATATTGGGATATAAGCCGCAGGACATAGGGTTAACGTTGCATTCATGGAGAATACAGTTACTTATCCCTCTACTCGGGCTTGGCCTGGGATATATTGAGTACAGCATCCTCCGGCCAGAGCCTCTTCTGGAAGGGCTGACATGGGGCAATGCATGGCTTCCGGCAATACTTCTCTTCATTTCCACGGGATTAGTCGAAGAGCTCATCTTTCGCGGCGTGATGCAGAAAAGTTCGACCGATATGTTTGGGAACTGCGGCATTATCTACGCCAGCATTCTGTTCGCAATCCTGCACATTGGATGGGTGGTAGGGGAAAACATTCCAGCGCTGGCATGGCTGGATCTGGTTTTTGTCTTCGCCGTAGCACTGATATTCGGGTGGATAGTAAAAAAATCAGGGTCACTACTGGGAGTGATCCTGTGCCATGGCGTGATAAACGTTGTGCTTTTTATCGTCGGTCCGTTGCTTTTTACAGCATAATCTGGACGAGCTTAACCACCGTAATTATTCCAAAACCAAAAAGCAGGGGAATAATTCCAACGGTAGCAAACTTGCCGATTCTGGCAGTAACGCCATTTTCGGAGACAAGCACAAGTTGCTTGGTCACCAACAGAGCTACAAGCAGCGCGCCTGCACCCAGGCTAAAGACTGCGGTAAGCCCCATGGCCGCCATACTCGTTACGGTACTAACAGTGACAGCAGATACAGCAGTAATCATAATAGAGTCATTCTAACACCATCTTTTTGATTGTCAATAGATTTGACCCAAATTGATAAAAAGTCAGTCCTGTAGTATCAACTTGTGCAACTTTTGTTTCAAACGCCTGAATTTGCTAGACTAATAAACCGATTTATTCATCGTATAAGACTATGAACCTTATTCAAATGCTGACAGAAAGCAGCCGGAAATTTGGCGGTAAAACCGCTATAACACACGGCGAACACCGCTTATCATATACGGCGCTTGATTCCGCTTCCTCGCGTCTGGCATATTCGCTTCAGGACTCCGGCATTCAAAAGGGCGACAGGGTCGCTATGTTGATGAATAACTCGATTGAATTTGCAGTAGTCTATTTCGGCATAGTAAAACTGGGGGCAATAGCCGTCCTACTCGACCCGAAATATAAAACAGACGAGCTTTTTTCGCTCCTGTCCGACTGTCAGCCTAAAGCAATCATAGGCGAAACCTCGGGGCTGAATTCA
>CAYRSY010000005.1:31827-34443 GCA_964427105.1 uncultured Dehalococcoidales bacterium | reverse complement strand
CAAAGCGCTAATGACATCGTGGTGCAATTCGCGCTTCCCCTGCATCATGTTATCGGGCTGGCGGTTATCATGCTCACCTCGCTTTATTGCGGCAGCGAAGTGGTTTTGCTTAACGGCGTTGCTATCGACAGCCTCACTTCTACCATCGAACGCCACAAAGTAAGTATGTTCATCGGGGTTCCTTTCATTCATGCCATGCTTTTACGAAAGATAAGAGAAGAAGGAATCAAACACAATCTGAGCACCCTGCGTCTGGCGGGCAGCGCCGGAGACATATTGCCGCCTGCCATCGGGGAGCAATACAGAGAACTCTTGAATATCAAGCTGATAAACTTCTACGGGCTGACCGAAACGATGGGACATGTCACCTGTGAACCACTCGGCGGCCCTTCGCTTCCTCACAGCGCGGGGCCGGCTCTCCCCGGATGGGAGATCAAAATCGCAGACGAAACAGGCTGCGCGCTACCTCCGGGACAACAGGGAGAAATAATTATCCGCGGGCCTTTCATGCCGGGATACTATGGCAATAAAAGAGCCACGGCACAGGCAATCAGAGACGGTTGGCTGCATACCGGAGACAGAGGAGTTCTGGACAGGGCTGGCAATCTGCATATACTGGGGCTGCAAAAAGATATGCTCATATGCAAAGGGCAAAACATCTTCCCTTCGGACATAGAGCAAACGCTTTCACGTCATCCTGCAGTGGCACAGGTATCGGCTGTCGGCGTACCGGATACAATGAGGGGAGAAGTGGTCGGGGTTGCCATTGTTTTACATAAAGATATGCATACGGGCGAGAGCGTACTGCAGAAATTCTGCCTCGAACGCATAGCCAATTACAAAGCTCCCAAGTATTTCGCTTTCATGGATTCCCTGCCTTTAGCCTCGGATGGAAAAGTTGATAAAAAAGCGATACGGGAGCATTTCATCCGCCGCCCCAGGCCCAAAAACGATTCAGATTAATCTTAAGCATATTCCTCTTTACGGCTAAAACTACACCTGCTCATCCATTTTGTCCTATAATATCCAATTAAGCGGTTTCTCTATCGTTATTAGCATGATAAACATCCCACAATTTAAAGTCGATAGTGTTTAAGGAGCATTGAATGGAAATCACAGTGAAAAGCGGCAGGCTTGCCGCTCAAACAAGCGAAGCGCTGGTAACAGGTTATTTCGAAGACGAGAAAAAACTTCCGGCTGATCTGGCAGCTTGCGACAAGCTGCTGGGAGGTGCCATATCCAAATCCATAAAGCAGAAGCGACTGACCGGAAAACTAGGTGAAAGCGTAGTCTTTCACAGCACCGGAGGTCTTTCATTTGATCTTGTTGCAGTTATCGGGCTGGGTAAAAAGAAGGATATATCCGCCGACAGTTTGAGAAAGGCTGCGGGTGAATTTTGCCGCGATTTACGGAAGAACAAAGCCACCACAATTGCTTTCCAGTTCCCCGACTCTTCCATTTCCGCAGACGAGGCGGCGCAGGCTATAACAGAAGGCGCATTGCTGGGTTCGTACACCTTCCGGCGGCATATTACCAAAAAACTGGATTACGCTGAAATAAAAGAACTTGTGCTGATATGCCCTGCCTCGGATTCCGCCGCCGCCAAAAAAGGAATCAAAAAAGGGCAGATAATGGCCACCGCCGCCAATCTGGCACGAGATATGTCCAACGAACCAAGCAATTTCATGTCGCCTGCTGACATTGCCGGTATAGCCAAAGATATCGCCACCAGGTATAAACTGGGTTTGACAATCCTGGGAAAGGAAGAAATGGCGGCTCTTGGCATGAATGGAGCGCTAAGCGTGAGCCAGGGAAGCTGCCAGCCGCCCAAGTTTATTGTGTTGAGCTATAAAGGCAAAACTAACACAGCCATAGATCTGGCGCTGGTCGGCAAAGGAGTTACCTTCGATTCCGGCGGCATCTCTATCAAACCCTCGGAAGGCATGGGAGACATGAAAGGGGACATGTCCGGCGCGGCTTCGGTCATCGCTGCCATGTCCGCCATAGCGCAGCTAAAACCGGCCTTGAATGTCACCGCGGTAGTAGCAGCCGTAGAAAACATGCCCAGTGGATGTGCCTATAAACCCGGAGACGTGGTCAAGGCCATGAATGGCAAAACCATCGAGGTTATCACTACCGATGCCGAAGGCCGCATAACGCTGGGAGATGCGCTTTCCTACGTAAATGCAAAACTCAAGGCCAAAAATATCATAGATGTAGCCACTCTCACCGGCGCCTGTGTGGTAGCCCTGGGGCATGTTGCCAGCGCGGTGTTCACCAACAAGCAGGAGCTTGCGGACAGGGTGCTGGCCGCCGCCCAAAAATCAGGCGAACTCACATGGCAAATGCCCATGTTCGAAGAGTATAAAGAGCAGAACAAAAGCCAGATCGCCGACATGAAAAACACAGGCGGCAGGCCGGGAGGGGCCATCACTGCCGCCCAGTTCCTGGAAGAATTTGCAGGCGAAACGCCCTGGGTACACATGGATATCGCCGGTGTGGACCTTTCAGAAAAAGAACATGGTTACATCGTTAAGGGAGGGACAGGTATTCCCGTGCGCACACTGGTCAACCTGGCGCTCGATATGGCATAAGAGCATTCACAAGCATTAACAA
>CAYRSY010000005.1:25796-31727 GCA_964427105.1 uncultured Dehalococcoidales bacterium | reverse complement strand
TATTGCCCTTGACAAAATAGCGAGTTCCCGCTACAATTTCGTTTTTGTGTGATTTTTGAGCTAACTATTTAATATATTTATCGTTCTATGATGTAGCGCAAAATAAAATTATACGCCCGGTGTCCCGATGTGACGCCGGGATTAAAATGGAGTAATCAGAAATGCCTAAATGGAAAGCCAAGAGTTGCCCTCGCTGCGGCGGCGATATATTTTTAGATATCGACGAACATAGCTGGATAGATCATTGCCTGCAATGCGGATATGTGCGCACCCGTTCAGGGGAGCCATGCCCTGTATGCCACGATGAAATGGTTTACGAAGCCGACGGATACAAGTGCAACCAGTGTGGACACACCAGCAAAACCCCCGCGCGCAAAGAAACCTGGTAGAAATCCTCAAACATCAATTACGGCCGATAATCTGAGCGTAATTTCCTGTTGAGCAAGCCCTGATATACATATCAGCTTGCTCCGGCTTGTTTGACCTTTTATCACGCTCAGATTACTCTTGCGTATGCCGAGCGTCCGGCTTAAAAATTCTATCAGCCTTTCGTTGGCCTTGCCCTCGACCGGAGGAGCAGCTACCTTAACATGCCAGACTCCGTCCCTGAAGGCTGTTATCGAGTTGCGGCTTGCGCCCGGAGTAACCCTTACGGAAATTTTTGTTTCGTTTTGAGTATCCATACCTCGTTTCAATGACTGTCTCTTTTATTTACCTTGCTGACAGAGTTATAATTCTACCAGCTATATATGATAGAGTGTAACACAGATAATAAGCCAATTCAGGTAAATTCATGCTAAAACTCGGTCAGGAAATTATCGATCTCTTGCGCAAAAGAGGCCTCTCTTTCGGTGTAACCGAATCGGCTACCGGAGGACTCATTTCGCATATCGTTACCAACATCCCAGGCAGTTCCGAGTATTATAAGGGCTCGGTTACCGCGTATGCCAATCAAACTAAAACAGATGTGCTCGGTGTTAAAACCGAAACCCTGCAACAATACGGCGCGGTAAGCGCACAGGTAGCAGAGGAAATGGCGCTGGGCGGCTGCCGCGTGCTGGCGGTGGATATCTGCATTTCGGACACCGGCATCGCCGGACCGGGCGGAGCCACACCGGATAAGCCCGTCGGTTTATTTTATATCGGCCTGGCTCACCGCCTGACGGCATATAACCAGAAGCATTTATTCTATGGCAGCCGTGAAGAGAACAAAGAACAGGCGGCTCGCGCGGCGCTGGAATGGCTTGAAACCTACCTCAATAACCTCGGCTAAACCGCTGAGCAGGCCTTTTACGATTGCGCTTGGTTCACTCTAATGCTATACTGTGCTACTTCATCTCCTAGAAAGTCTTGCCCATATGAAACGTATCGATAGCCGTGCCCATGATGAGTTGCGGCCTTTGCACATCACTACAGGATTTCAAAGTTTTGCCGAAGGTTCAGTTTTAATTGAGCTGGGGAAAACCCGGGTGGCCTGCTCGGTAAGCGTAGAAGAAAAAGTCCCTTCTTTCCTGAAAGGCGGAGGTTCCGGGTGGATAACCGCCGAGTATGCCATGCTGCCACGCGCCACGCTTACCCGCAACCAGCGCGATTCTGCAAAGGGGAAAATATCGGGGCGAAGCCATGAAATACAACGCCTTATCGGGCGTTCGCTTAGGGCAGCCACAGATCTGTCAGAGCTTGGAGAACGCAGCCTTATAGTCGACTGCGACGTTTTACAAGCTGACGGGGGCACGCGTACCGCTTCCATAACCGGAGCTTATGTCGCTCTTTACCAAGCTCTGAATACTTTGGCAAACATGGGGATTATTTCCTCCATACCGATCAAGAGCGCTGTAGCTGCTACCAGCGTCGGCATTGTGCGAAATAATATACTTCTGGACCTTTGCTACGATGAAGACAGCATAGCTGAGGCCGATTTTAATGTTGTCATGACTGCTCGAGGCGAACTGGTAGAAGTTCAGGGTACAGCAGAAACCAAACCATTTTCCCGCGAAAGCCTTGATATTATACTCAACATGGCGCAAAAAGGAATGCAGGAACTTTTCCATGCCCAGCAAGAGGCTATAGATAATATTAAAAACAGATAATCAGTGCCTTATCTGTCCGTCACCGTAGATAATCCACTTGTAAGTCGTTATTTCTTTCAACCCCATTGGCCCGCGTGCGTGCATTTTCTGAGTGCTTATGCCCAACTCCGCCCCCAGACCAAACTGGCTGCCATCGGTGAAACGCGTACTGGCATTGACATAAACCGCGGCCGCATCCACCTCGTTGAGAAAGCGCATGGCTGAACTGTAATCTTCCGTAATAATAGCCTCGGAATGTCCTGAGCCATAGGCCTCTATGTGTTTCAGCGCATGGTCAAGTGAATCCACGACCTTAACTGAGGCAATGAGTGCCAGATATTCCTTGCCCCAATCATCTTCCACCGCAGGCAGCAGTTTCTGCCCTCCGGCACAGGTGAGAATGGCAAGAGATTCATCATCGCAATGCAACTCCACGCCTGCTTTGGTTAATTCTTTTGCTATTAACGGTAGGTATGCTCCCGCGACATCCCTGTGTATCAGGATGGAATCGAGCGCATTGCATACAGTCGGTCGCTGCACTTTGGCATTATAGATAATAGGAACCGTTTTGTTTATATCAGCGCTCTTGTCCACGTAGGTATGGCACACACCGATACCTCCGGCTACCACCGGCATGGCAGCATTATCGCGCACAAATTTTATCAGCCCTGCGCCGCCTCTGGGGATAACAAGATCTATGACATCACGCATCTTGAGTAATTCACTCACCAGCGCGTGATCCGTATTCTCGATCAGTTGCACAGCCCCTGACGGAATGCCGCATTTCTGTAATGCCTCTTCTATCACGCGTATCAGCGCCTTGTTAGAGCGTAAAGTTTCTTTACCGCCGCGTAGTATCACGGCATTGCCCGATTTCAGACATAAAGAAGCTATATCTACAGTTACATTCGGCCTGCTCTCATAAATTGCGGCGATAACCCCTATGGGGACACGTTTTTTCCCGATTTGCAGCCCGTTTGGCATGGTGCGCATGTCGAATATCTCGCCCACGGGATCCGGCAGGATAACTATCGAATTAACATCGCCTGCAATAGCCTTTACGCGCTCTTCGGTGAGCAGCAGCCTGTCCAGCATGGCATCGCTCATCCCGCCGCTTCGGGCTTCTTCATAATCCTGACGGTTAGCGGCAAGTATATCAGGGGTTTTCTCCAGCAAGCCCAGGCTTATTTCACGTAATGCCCGGTTCTTAATATCGGTAGATAAAAAAGACAGCCTGTGCGCAGACTCCCTGGCCTGCTTCCCCTGTTTTTGCAATTCCTTTAAGCCATTATCCATATACTTCTCCCTGCTGATACTCCCACCCAAAGGGCTATTTTCTGCCCAAACTGCCGCGTCCGTTAAAATGATAAAACCATATTTTGTTTTTCCTGGAACTGGATTCGGTATTGGCAATTACCACACATCCCCCCTTGCGCGCATCATCGAAACCAATAAGATAATTCCCCAAGTGCTTCAGCTCTTCACCCAGGCTGAAATCCCCCCACCACTTTTTTTTATTGTATTTTGTAGCCTCTGTCTCCATAAGGTTGTAATTAATCCGCGCCACAGGAAAATCGGGTGTTTCCTTGTCGTATAATGCTGCCGCCCCTGTGGTAATGCGAATACTCATATCTTTATTGATTCTTACTATCAGGCTACCGTTGAAGCTGTCCGTTTCCTCTAAAGCGGAAACAATGCAAAGGAAGAAGTCCTGATATGGCTTTATTGACCTTACGTGTTAATGAGCAGCGCCCTTTTCTTCCATCCGATAGTTCCAGAATATAGCCGTTCCCATCATCAAGACGCATATAGTCAGTTAGCGTCAGTTCTCCCCACCAATTGTGTTCGCTATTATCGAATAAACGATAATCTACACCAACAATCAATTCATTGTTATGCCCGTTATACAATTTCCCCGGCGTCATTTGCCCTCCTGTAAAGCAATACCATATTGTTACGATGAATTATTTCAGCGCCATAATCATACCCCAGACACTGCGTTATCTGAGATGATCTAAGGCCTTTTATTTTTTCAACATCCTGCGAGTTATAATTGGTTATGCCACTGGCCAATCTGTTACCACTTATATCCAGTAAATCCACAATATCGCCACGTTCCCATTGGCCTTTTACTTCTTTTACCCCGGATGGAAGCAAACTCTTGTTTTGATTAATAAGAACGCTGGCCGCGCCTTCGTCAACGATCAGGCAACCATGTGTACACAACCCCGAAAGCATCCAGCGTTCACGGCTTTCCAGTTTTCCAGTTACAGGAATAAAACTGGTCCCGATTGATTCACCGCATGCTAAACGCCTGATAACTCCATTTTCACGCCCGTCAGCAATAACAACTCTCACGCCGGAAGATGTTGCCAGCCGCGCTGCTTCTATCTTGGTAGACATGCCGCCTGTGCCCAGTTTTCCCTTAGTGTCTCCTGCCATAGACTCTATTGTGTTATCTATATTTCGCACTTCTTTGATGAGCGCAGCTTCAGGATGTGTATGCGGATCGGCAGTGTATAGGCCCGCGATATCTGTAAGTATCACCAGCAAATCTGCATCCACCAGGTTAGCTACCATAGCAGAAAGATTATCGTTATCTCCAAAGCGCGCGTCACCAAGTTCTTCAATAGCTACAACATCATTTTCATTTACAATACCCACTACACCCATCTCCATAAGTCCCAGAATGGTATTTCGGGCATTGAGGTACCCGGAACGATCGGATAGATCCTTCCAAGTCAAAAGAGCCTGTGCTACCGTTATGCCGTGTTTTTCAAAAAGTTCTTCGTATATCCGCATAAGACGAGCCTGCCCTACCGCGGCCAGTACCTGGCGTAATGGAATGCCCTTAAGCTCCGGGTTAGCCCTGACAATCTGTCGGCCGGCAGCCACAGCACCGGATGTTACGAGAACTACCTCAGCTCCTGACGCATGAACGTCTGCTACCTGAGACGCCAGTGACGACATAAAATCAAGATTCAAACGATCACTGCCGCCGGTAAGCAGACTGGTGCCGAATTTCAACACAATACGTTTGTGAGCTAACAAATCATTTTTCATATATCTGTTTTCCCTATTTATTGCCGCTATTATAGCAAGCTTTTCAATGGCTAAACAAGAATAACAAAAAGCACAACTTTTTTCTGTTTCTGTTAGAATACTATTTGACGATCGGGCAGTAGGCTACCCGGTCATTTTGGTGTTCGCATAAATCAATGAAAATAGATACGCTGCTTGAACTGGCGCATGATACGGCTTCATATCAGCTTCTGCTGAAATCTCTTTCAGGCAAGAGCGCCTCCGCTATGGTTATTGAAGAAGCCAAGCCCTACCTGCTGGCCAGTTTATACACTGACATAAATCAGCCTGTGCTTATTATCACTTCACGCCCCGAAAAAAGCCACCGCATGGCTGAACATATTTCCACATGGCTAGATTCAACGGATATACTGGAATTTCCAGAACCTGACAATTTACCATACTCAAATGTGACCGCTGACGCTGTAGCTCGGCTTGAAAGAATCCAGACACTTTCACAACTGGCAAACCCCTTTCATCGCAAAAAACCGTTATTCATGGTTTCATCTGTGCCAACATTGCTGCAAAAACTCCCGTCATCAGAACTGTTCCGCAATAGCTGGCTCACACTAACAAAGGGCTTGAATATCGAAACCGGTAAACTTCTTTCACTTCTTACAGACATCGGGTACAAAAACGAAAATCTCGTCGAAATACCCGGCAGTTTCAGCCGCAGGGGCGGCATTGTGGATGTTTTTCCCCTGACATCGGAGATGCCTGTAAGACTGGAGTTTTTCGGGAATACTATCGAAAGTCTGCGCCTTTTCGAAACGATAAACCA
>CAYRSY010000005.1:2328-25696 GCA_964427105.1 uncultured Dehalococcoidales bacterium | reverse complement strand
GAACTTGAAACAGGGCTGCAATGCGCAATGCGATTGGAATTATCCGACTGGCAACAGGCAGAAGAAAACGAAACTCTAAAACTAGACTTTTCACGGATACGCAGCTATGCGGGGCAACTACCAGCCTGGATAGACAGAATAAAAAAGCTTTCCGCACAAAACAAGCGCATCATCGCCGTCAGCCATCAGGCAAAACGTCTGGGCGAATTATTAAACAAAGACAAAATAAATGCTGATATAGTCGAAGACATTCAGACTATAGCCCCGCCCGGCTCAATAACATTAATACAGGGATTGCTGCCATCGGGTTGGGAAATGGGGGAGAGCCTTTATCTGTTCACCGATAGCGAGTTATTCGGTTTTCTCAAACAGCGAAGAACAGCACGGCACCGCCCAGTGGCGCATCACAAGCTTTTTAGTGACTTTAAACCCGGCGACTATATTGTCCATATAGAACATGGCGTTGGCAGATTCTCCGGTGTGGCTAACATGAATGCAGGCGGAATTACGCGCGAATATATGCTCATAGAATACGCCGACGGCGATCGTCTGTATGTTCCCACCGATCAGATAGACCGCATCGAACGCTACATAGGGGCAGGTGATCGTCAACCAACGCTCAACAGGCTAGGCAGCATCGAATGGATAAAAACCAAGCAAAGAGCGCGCGAGTCTGCCGTTGAGATAGCAGAGGAATTGCTTGAAATATACGCCGCCAGAGAGATCGTAGATGGTTTCGCGTATTCACCAGACAACATCTGGCAGACTGAACTGGAGGCTTCTTTTCCATATGTAGAAACCCCCGACCAGATCAGTGCCATCTCACAGATAAAAGAGGATATGTCGCAATCGCGGCCTATGGACCGGCTGGTATGCGGCGATGTAGGATACGGGAAAACAGAAGTAGCCCTGCGGGCCGCCTTCAAAGCCGTTATGGACGGCCGGCAAGTAGCCGTTCTCGTTCCCACCACCATTCTGGCACAACAGCACTACGATACCTTTAAAGAGCGTTTGGCTGCCTTCCCCGTTCGCATTGGGTCTCTCAGCCGCTTCAAGAACCGGAAAGAACAGCTGGAAATCGCTGAAGGTATTGCGGACGGTTCGGTTGATATCGCCATCGGCACGCATCGACTTATACAGAAAGATATCACATTCAAGAATCTCGGCTTACTTATTATCGATGAAGAACAACGCTTCGGGGTGAATCATAAGGAACATTTCAAGCGTTTCCGCAAAGAGGTGGACGTGCTGACGCTATCGGCAACCCCCATTCCGCGCACTTTAAACCTCTCGCTGGCAGGCGTAAGAGACATGAGCGTCATGGAAACACCGCCCGAAGAACGGCTGCCCATAAAAACCCATGTTGCCGAGTACAATGAACAGATTGTAAGAGAAGCGATTGTCCGTGAGATGGAACGCAACGGACAGGTATTCTTCGTGCATAATCGAGTGCAAAGTATCGGCATACTGGCCGAAAAACTTAGAATTCTTGTGCCGGAAGCTCGTATTGCCGTTGGACACGGGCAAATGCCTGAGGATACTCTCGAACAGGTAATGTCGGATTTTGCTCGAGGAAACATTGACGTGCTTTTGTGTACTACCATTATAGAAAGCGGACTGGATGTGCCGAATGCCAACACTCTGATAATCAATCAGGCTGACAGGCTGGGGCTTACGCAGTTATATCAGTTGAGAGGACGAGTGGGCCGTGGAGCAAATATAGCTTACGCCTATTTCCTTTATGACAAAGGCAAGCGCCTTACTGCCGATGCAGACCAGCGCCTGCGCACAATATATGAGGCAACGGAACTGGGAGCAGGATTCGGTATTGCTATGAAAGATCTGGAGATTAGAGGAGCAGGCAATATTCTTGGGGTACACCAAAGCGGGCATATAAACTCTGTGGGGTTTAATCTTTATACTCAATTGCTGTCCGAAGCTGTAAATGAACTTAAATCCCGTAAAGCGGCAGAAAAAGACGGAAAGTCTTTTTCTCCGCCCCTGCGATTGCCGCCGCCTACTATTGACCTGCCGCAGCCCGCCTATATCCCTGAAAATTATGTTTCGGATACTGACATACGCCTTGGTCTTTATAAAAACCTGGCAGCATCCAAAAATATCGAAAACGTAGCAGTTTTGGGCAAGGATTTTGTTGACCGTTTCGGATCTCTTCCTTACGAAGTGGAAAACCTTCTATACGCCGTTAAAATAAAAGTGCTGGCTGCAAATGCCAGGCTGGAATCAATATCAACAGAAGGGAACCAGATTGTACTTCGCCGGCCTACAGGGATGCACTTTAATGTTTCACAGCCCTGCCTTTCACATGCAGGAGTCAAGTCAAGCATCAACCAGATCAGGCTTGAAATTGGAAAACCTGATAATGATTGGCATAAAACTCTGGAAATAATATTAACAGGACTGGCCTCATGACGGTTCTTCTCTATCATAAAAATAAAGAGGGGATATTATAGTATCCCCTCTTTATTTTTTAAGGCTTTGTCCTAGTCCGTCGATTTCTCAATCACGGAAGGTTTCTGCAAAGGTTGGCGTGTAGCTTTAGGTTGTTGTAATTGCTTGGGATTAGTGCCAGCGCGAGAAACATTGCCCGGCTGGGGTTGTTGTCTATCGCGGCGTTGGCGATTATCGTTGCGAGACTGTCCGCTTCGTTGAGGTACTGTGCCTGTCTGATGGTTTGGCTGCCCTTCCTGCCGTTGCACATTGTTTTTCGAGAAATTCGGCCGGGATAAATTGGGCTTGGAAAAACTGGGTTTAGGGATACTGATTTTGTGAAAACCTGCCTTTTCAACGGGTTTAGGCAGCGCCTGCATATCGGATATGCCTATCCCGTGCAGGAAATCTACAGCATCCTGAACCGACAGCATCTTCTCGCTTTCTTCGTCAGGAATAGTGATCTTTTTCCCCGGAGTGCTGAATTCCTCTTCAAGCGCTATCATCAGCTCTACCTGATCCAGCGAGTCCGCTCCCAGGTCTGCGTTAAAATTTGAATCCGCTTTTATCTCATTTTCATTAACACTCAACTGCGCCATCGTAACTTTTTTTACACGTTCATAAACAGTTGCCAATTCATTCCTCCGTTATCATCTCGAAGCAAGATGACTAATAGAACTCAATACCCCGTTTATAAATCTGGGAGAACTGTCTGCCCCAAAACTCTTGGAAAGCTCTACAGCCTCGTTTATCGCTACTTTTACAGGAACATTTTGACTATGCAATAATTCAAATATTGCGAGACGAAGAATATTGCGGTCAATTGCAGACATCTGGTCCAACGGCCAAGCTGGGGCAAAGGAATGTATCTGTTCGTCAATTTTGTCTCTGTTATTAACCACACCCTCCAGTAATCCGCGAGTGAAAGATGCGCCATCAGGATTAAGGGCGCATACTTCAATACTACGTGTAATTACGCTATCAGGAGCGTGATCCGACACATCTATCTCGTATAAAGCCTGCAACGCCACTTCGCGTGCTTTTCTTCTCTCACCGGTCATATCGCCTCAATTACAATGAATTTCATTTCTAGGCGCCCATGCCACCATCTATTGTAATGACCTGCCCGGTGATGTAGCGCGCTTCATCAGAAGACAAAAAGGCCACAACTTCAGCTACGTCCTGCGGAGTCCCCAAGTACCCCACCGGAATTTTTGCTATAAGTTCCTGTCGCTGTTTTTCAGACAATTTCGCTGTCATGTCGGTTTCAATAAAACCGGGAGCTACCGCGTTCACAGTGATATTGCGGGATGCCACCTCTTTGGCTACTGAACGCGTAAACCCGATTATTCCAGCTTTTGCTGCAGCATAATTTGCCTGTCCCGCATTCCCCACCAGTCCTACGATACTGGAAATATTAACAATACGACCCTTTCGGGCCTTAACCATATATCTCATGATGGCCCGCGTACACAAAAACACGCTTTTCAAATCAACAGTTATAATATCATCCCAATCGCTATCGGTCATGCGCAGCAGCAATTGATCGCGTGTGATGCCGGCGTTATTCACCAGTATATCTATCCCGCCAAAATCAGATAGAATCCTATCGGCAAGGATACCAACAGCATCGCTTGAACTTACATCAGATACGATGCCAGTGCATTCGCCTCCTGCAGCTCTTATTTCAGCGACAACAGCATCAACATTTTGTTGAGATAACGAATTCACCACCACATTAGCGCCGTTAGCTGCCAGTTTCAAAGCTATTGCCCGGCCAATGCCTCGCCCGGCGCCTGTAACCAGCGCAGTCTTGCCTGTCAGTTTCACTGAGGCAATCCTGCAGTCAAAATCTCGTTTATTGATTGTGTATCTCCGATATTCAGGGTTTTCATCCCTTTATTAATACGCTTGATTAATCCCGAGAGTACTTTTCCCGGACCAATCTCAACAAAAGTGTCTACACCATGTGAAATCATATATTCAACTGATTTTTGCCACTGTACAGCATGCGTAAGCTGCTGCTTAAGTTCTTCTTTGATTTCATCCTCAGAAACCAGCGGCAAGGCACTGGCGTTGGCAATTACCGGAATAGTCGGCGTATTAAACGGCATTGAGGAGATTGCGCTGAACAACCCCTCAGCCGCAGGTTGCATCATAGGGGTATGAAATGCGCCGCTTACCGCCAGGGGTATAACTTTTAGCGCTCCACGCGATACAGCCAATCCTGTAGCCTTCTCTATGCGTTTTTTCTCACCGCTAATCACTATCTGCCCGGGGCAATTATAGTTAGCTACGTAAACGCCGGCTTCAGCCGTTATTTGTGATACCACATCACTGCTTAATCCAAGAACAGCCGCCATGGCTCCGGGATTTTCAACGCCTGCCTGATGCATCAACCTGCCGCGCTCACGCGACAGCGAAACAGCATTAACAGAAGATAATACGCCCGCCGCCGCTAAAGCAGTGTATTCCCCAAGGCTGTGTCCGGCAACAAAGGCAGTATTAAAACATGCGCCACTTGCCCGCAGTACCTCCAGAATAGCAGAGCAGAAGGTTACCATTGCAGGTTGGACGTTTACAGTCAGGCGTAACTCGTCTTCGGGTCCCTCGAAGCATAACTTCGATAGATTAAACCCCAGAGCTTTGTCCGCGCCGTCAAAAATCAAGCGTGCTTCAGCAAAAGAATCATATATATCTTTCCCCATGCCCACAAACTGTGCGCCCTGTCCGGGGAAAACCAAAGCCACTCTAGGAGAACAAGTCATCATTCTTATCTCCTGAATCAACCTTGCGCGCTACAAATCTTATGAAGTCTTCTTTTTAGGCGTTTTGATTTCAATAACCTCGCGCCCATTGTATGTGCCACAATTGGCACAGGCTCGATGAGACAATTTGGGAGCATTGCACTGGGGGCAATTGACCAATGATGCCTCAGTTAGTTTCATGTGGCTGCGCCGTTCGCCTTGCCTGGCATGTGCTGTTTTTCTTTTGGGTAATGGCGTCATAACTTATTTGTGCTCCTTAAAATAATTCAATTATACGATGATCCCAGGACATCCGGTACGACATAACGGCTTCATAGGAATCGAAGTCAAAGCATATTGCCGCACAGCCTCTGAAAGATCTAAAATCAAATGCTCATCTATAACAAAATCACAGGGATCATCGGGCTCGGGCATCGGCACACCCGTATTCACATTTGTCATAGGGAAATACTCTTCTTCTATATCAAGCGTTAAAGGGCATCTGAAAGGCTCCAGGCAGCGCGAACAACTGGCTATAACACTGGTATCAAGCTTGCCTTTCACCAGGATGCTGCGATTTGTACGCATCAGCTTTACTTCTCCCTTTACAGCACCCTCTCCATAACCGCTTATTTCCACACTGCCGCTCACCGAAACCGTTTTTTCCGTTCCGATTGGACCTTTAAGCATCTGTGCTACATTTATCTCCAGCATAAGTCTTTTTTCCAAAGAAACCTTACTATTATACACTATTTAAGCCCAAATGTTACAAATCCAGCTATCATTCAGGCAACCCTAGCCAATATGAGAATAATATTATTGCCTTTTAGCGCAGTTTCCTTCACAACATTTATTCCATTCCGCTTGAGGATACTATGCAATCCGCCAATCTTTATATACTCTCTATAACACCTGAAGTGTTCTTGCCCTGCAAACATTTCGATTGCACGTATGGCAAATCCAATTATATTATTTGGCACTGGCACATTATAATCGGCAAAGATCATGCGGCCACTTTTGCGTGTGACCCTTTTCATTTCAGACAAGATCATATCAACCATCCCGATTTCTTTATCATGTAGCGCCAGCGATACAGAGGTAAAATCAAACGCTTTATCTGCAAAAGGCAGGCTGGTCGCATCTGCCAGAGACAGCGAAGAGTCCGCGCTATCCTGCGTCAGTTTATACCGGCTGGCTAAAGCAAGCATACTCGGATTATTATCTACGCCCCGCGCTACAACCCCGTAGCTCAAATATTCGCCAACCTGAGCTCCGCTGCCGCAACATACGTCCAGCACAGTATCACCCGCCTTCATCCCCGCAAAACGAGGCAAGTATCTCCTCATATCTTTTAAAAGCGGATCTATCCCGGTGGCATAATTTATCACTTGACAACCTTGCGAAATATTTTCATGGGTTTGACAGTATCGAACACGACAACTATAATCCTATCACTCGAAGACATCCAACACCATTCATCTTAATACATAGGGAGGATAATACTATGGCCGCCAAAGCTTTCGTTCTTGTTGAAACCGCTGTTGGTAAAAATAAAGAAGTGGTTACCACTCTGCATAAGATGAAGGGGGTAAAATCCGTTGATACCGTCACCGGCCCCTACGACATTATCGCCACAATAGAAGCAGACACTCTAAACGAGATTGGCGATATCATCACCAGCAAAATACACGCAGTAGATGGCATATCACGCACTGTAACCTGTCTTGCGGTGTAAGCCCGTCTTACATCGCTTCAGGAGCTGTCATCCCCATCAATCCCAGTGTTCTGGAGAGCGCGACCTTGGCTGCGGCAACCAGCTTTAGTCGTGCTTTGCTTTGCTCTATATTTTCCTTTGATATAACACGACATAACTTGTAAAAACTGTGAAAAGCAGTCGCCAGATCTTGCGCATAATGAGGCAAATTTTGAGGTTCCAGCATTCTAGCGGAAAATTCTATAATCTCAGGCAATTGCAGCATTAAACGAATGAGAGCTTTTTCAGATTCCTCTTTTAGCAGGGAAACATCACCTTCGGAAAAGTCTATGTCCTCTTCCTGCGCCAGGCGCAATATGCTGGCAACACGGGCGTGGGCATACTGCACATAATATACAGGATTTTCAGAGGATTCCTTTTTGGCTAATTCCAGATCGAAATCCATCTGGCTGTCTGCAGAACGCGCCAGGAAAAAGAAGCGGCAGGCATCTACTCCAACTTCGTCAATAACATCATTCAGGGTTATCATATCACCGCTGCGTTTAGAAACACGCACGCATTCCCCGCCCCGTTTCAGTGTCACCAGCTGCGATATTATCACACGCAATCTTGCGGGGTCCACCCCAAGAGCCCCTAACACCGCTCCCATGCGTGAAACGTGCCCTTGGTGATCAGCGCCCCATATATCTATAACGCAGTCAAAACCTCGATCGATAAATTTATTATAATGATAGGCGATATCCGTGCCAAAATAAGTAGGTGTCCCCGTTGAGCGCACAATCACATTATCTTTGTTCTCTCCCAGCGCGCTTGAAACAAACCAGACGGCGCCTTCTTTATCAGATATATGTCCGTCATTACGAAGATGTTGCATAACTACATCGAACTGGCCGTTGTCAAACAGGCTTTGCTCTGAAAACCAGCAGTCATAATCCACGCCTAACTTGCTGAGATCCTTACGAATAAGACCAAGCATTTTGGTTACACCAATCTTACCCAGTGCTGTAACACCTTCTTCGGGTGGAAGAGTTAAAAAGCGATCGCCTTCTTCGTCCTTCAGCTGCCGTGCCAGATCTATGACATACTGGCCGAAATAGCCCTCCTGAGGCATTTCCACATCCACGCCACAAGCCTGCTGGTACCTGGTGTACAATGAACGATAGAAGGCCGACATCTGATTACCAGCGTCATTTATATAATATTCTTTCTGTACATTATATCCAGCAGCTTCCAGAACGTTTGCCAGAGTACTTCCCAAAACAGCTCCGCGCCCATGTCCGACATGAAGGGGGCCGGTGGGATTGGCGCTAACAAACTCCACCTGAACAGACTTCCCTTTACCTACTTCAATATCCCCATAACTCTCACCACAGGCTAGTATTTCATTAACCTGTTGCGATAACCATTCCGGATGCAATGTAAAATTGATGAACCCGGGACGGGCAACTTTTATAGATTCCAATTCTGGCACAGGAGAAATACAATCAACTATCGTCTGGGCTATATCCATAGGGTTCTTCCCTATTGAGCGCGCCACTTTAAGAGGCAAGCTTGAGGCATAATCCCCATGATCTGTATTTTGCGGCCTTTCTACTGTAACTTCGGGCAAGTCAACAGACGGAAGTTTTTCTTCTTGTTGTGCGCGCATTGCCGCCTGTTTAAGCAATAATGCGATATTTTGTTTTATTCCCAGTATGCCGTCCAAATAATTACTCCGTATATAAGTTAGACTTACGATTATATCACAATAGCTGTTCAGAACGCTCAAAAAGCGTCAGGGGCGCTGCTTGCTTTGTGTTGTTCCGGCGATATATTTCCTCAGCCTTGCGCATAGCTGCTTTCAGGATAATTGTTTTACTTTATCGTTTCATTTCTACACTATTGAGCACTAATGACGTTAGGTTTGTGTTGCCTCATAAGCAGCTAAATATTGGGTTGCGACTCGAATAAAATAGAACCGCATAAGGAATACTCACTAACACTTTACATATTTATACTATTCCAGACAGGTGCATTAACTCCATTCGCCGCTTTTATGCCCCCATACCCGCAGCATCTCCGCCGCTAGAGCATGATGGGCGGCTGATGTAAGGTCAGGATCCGTTTCAAAAAGTTTTAAAGCTTCATCACGCGCCATTTCCAGCAATGGGGCATCCGATAACTTAGCCATGCGCAAATCTGGAAGCCCCGATTGTCTGGTGCCGAAAAATTCACCTGGCCCGCGTAGTTTCAGATCTTCATCCGCCAGCTTAAAGCCATCCTGCGTTGTTTCAATAATGTCCAGACGGAGTTTGCCGATATCGGATGGATTTTCCGACATCAGCATACAATAGCTCGGAGCATCTCCTCTTCCAACACGGCCGCGAAACTGGTGCAACTGGGACAGGCCGAATCTATCGGCGCTCTCTATCATCATGACAGTTGCGTTAGGTACATCTATTCCCACTTCAACCACCGGAGTTGAAACCAAAATATCACATTCGTGGCGGTTGAACGAATTCATTACTCTATCTTTTTCAGCAGCGGACATACGCCCGTGCAATAGAGCCATGCGCAAATCAGGGAATACTACGCTGGAAAGCCGTTCATATTCAGCAACAGCGGCTTTTGCCTGCACGCTTTCGGATTCTTCTACCAGCGGGCAGATGATAAAAGCCTGGTGCCCTTCGCCTATCTGTTTTCTCAAAAACCGATAGGCAGAATCACGTTGTGCTGGAGAAAACCATTTTGTTTTGATTTCCTGCCTTCCTGGTGGCAATTCGTTAATAACTGAAAGATCCAGGTCCCCATAAATAGTCAAAGCCAGCGTACGTGGAATAGGTGTAGCCGTCATCACTAGCATGTGTGGATTGAAGCCCTTCTGACGCAGTGCGGAGCGTTGTTCCACTCCGAAGCGGTGCTGCTCATCCACTACCACAAGGCCTAATTTAGCAAATTCAACTTCTTTTTGTATTAAAGCGTGCGTTCCTATAGCAAGGCTGATCTCACCGTTTGCCAGTTTCCCTTTAAGTTCTTTTTTAGCCGCACCTTTAACATCCGAGATGAATAGCGCAACAACCACAGGCTTTTCAGTAATCCCGGAAAAGACGCATATAGAGCCATCACTTCTATCGCAATTACCCATAGCCGCCAGCATCCGGCATACACTGGCGAAATGCTGCCCCGCAAGTATTTCCGTAGGAGCCATCAAGGCTCCCTGATATTCATTGAAAATTGCCGTCAGTAATGCGGAAAGGGCAACCACCGTCTTGCCGCTGCCCACTTCGCCCTGGAGAAGCCGAGACATTGCCACGGGTCTTGACAGATCATCCATAATCTCCGACATAACCCGTCTTTGAGCGTCTGTAAGATCAAAAGAAAGAGAAGCCATAAGACGATCCAGGATCTGTTTGTCAATACTGAACGGCGCGCCTGGCTGCTCGCTCTTCCATTTCCGTTTTTTTGCCATTACTCCAAGCTGCAATAAGAAAAGCTCATCAAACGCCAACCGCACTCTTGCCTGTTCTTTTAATGCCAGCCCATCGGGAAAATGATATTGTGAAACAGCGTCAGAAAGAGTCAGGAGAGAGCGCCGGCCTTTAATTTCTTCAGGCATAAATTCGGGGAGTTGTTCAGCCCATATATCCAATACCCCTTTGACTAGCTTGCGTACCTGTCTCTGACGCAATCCTGATGTTAGCGGATAAACAGGCACAAGACGGCCTGTGTGCAACAATTCTCCATCTTCATACAATTCCCACTCCGGCGATTCATAAACCGGTCTGCCGGCAAATATCCTGACGCGTCCGCTCATGACAATGCGATCGCCATCTTTCATCTGGCGCGCCACATACGGATTATTAAACCATACAGACCTAACGTTTCCGCTTTCATCTCCCAGCGTAGCTTCAGTGCTTCTCCTGCCTCCGGGCGTAGTAACTCGAACTTCCCAAACGTTGGCTATTATAGTCTGTTCTTTGCCATCTTCAAGCTGAGATATTGTTTGCAGACGGCTATAGTCAAGGTGCCGGCTGGGGAAAAAGTAAAGCAAATCCCTGATAGATTTTACGCCCAACCGGGCAAAACGCGCTGACAGTGAAACTGATATACCCTTGACGCCCGTTATAGATGAATCCAGTGAAATAATTGACGGTTCACGAACTGAGAGCGTCTTCGTGTTGATAGATTGTGTTCTCTTATATACGATTTCCCTTCGCACGGGTTTGTGCGTTATATCCTTTTGAGACATAAAAAGAAGCAGCGCCTCTGCCCATTTTTTCCGTTCTTCTGAATTTAGTGCGCTATAACTAAAATTTGACGGATATAGTTTACGAAGCTGCCGGAGCCCGGAAGGTTGCCTTATTTGGGTAATAGCTGATTTAAACCAATTCGTCAGGAAAAGATCCAGCCCGCCGAAAACCGACTTGTTGTTATAGCCCAGATTTTTTTCCAGTTCCAATATCTGGAGCAACCGTAAATCAGCCGGAAACAAATCGCCCTCTCGCAGATCAGGGGAACAGCTTATAGTTCAATTTCGGAGCACGAAAAGAAGGTATCTGAACACGTTTTCGAGCCCTCTCAATAGCTTCTTCTACGCTGCTTTTGGGATGGTCGCTTGCGCGTACTGCAAGTATCAATGTCCCCGGTCCACCGTGAACACCCAAAGCAGGTCCCAGACGGGATACATAGATACGATTCTTATCCACTATCGCGCTCAACCGGCAACGAAGCGTTTGAGCCTCATCAGGTGTACTGCTATGCACTATACCGATATCATGGATATTACGAAATTTATTAATATTATCCAAAAATTTCTCAACGCCTTTTGCACGTGTGCGTACCAATCCCGCAGGATGCAACACACCATCTTTCATGGTAAGCACAGGCTTTACATTTATCATGCCGCCGAGCAGAGCTGTAGCTTTGCCCAGTCTTCCGCCTCTGAAAACATACTTCAAAGTATCGAAGATAGCCCAAATATGAATCTGTGATATAGTAGTTCTGGTCTCTTCGATAATGCCCGATATACTGCCGCCAGCCTTCGCCAGCTTTGCTGCGGCGATTGCAATCATTCCCTGTCCAAGAGATATCGACGCAGAATCAAATATTTGTATGCGGCTTTTCCCTTCAACCATGTCGCGCGCCTGAACAGCAGATTGGTATATACCGCTGAGTTTGGATGTCGCCTGAATAGAAACAATTTCATCTGCTTCTTTTAAAACATTCCGGTAAACCTGAGCAAAATCACCGGGCGGCGGTTGGGACGTAGTGATAGGGGTATCGCTTTTGACGAGTTCACTGTACACTTCGTCCGGCGTAATATCTACTCCATCTTTATAGCTGCGTCCTTTTATATTTATATACGCAGGCACAATCGTAATATCCAGTTCGCGTGCTATTTCGGCAGGCAGATCAGCTGTGCTGTCAGTAACCACTCTTACCGTCATGTCATCTAATCCTTACTTGCCTTCGATGTAGGAAACAGCCAGAACATTCGGTCCCATATAAGTCCCAAGTACAGGACTTACAACCGAACGGTAAATATTCTCTTTGGGGTAAAGCGCTCCCAAACGTGCTACAAGAACATCGGCTTTATGTGGAGTAGTGGCATGTCCCACCCCAAGGGATTCAACGCGCTTCATGCCTTCTATGTGATCGTACAGATAGTCAGAAGCAGCCGCCATAGAACGCAAACGTGTCAATGGAGATACTTCGCCTTCTTTCAAAGTCAGCACAGGCTTTACTGCCAGCAACGATCCCAGCAAACCTTGCGCTTTTCCGACTCGCCCGCCCTTGGCCAGATATTTGAGTGTATCAAAAGCCATTATGGTATTTGTATACGGCAGCTTTGATTTGACAGCGGCGCTTATTTCTTTAAGAGTTGCGCCGTTTTTTGCCATCTTGGCAGCTAATATCACGATCAACCCCAAACTCAATGACGTAAGGAGGGAGTCGATAACCTCTATTCGATTTTGGTTCCCTGCCATACTTACCGCATTTACCGCCGAACGATAAGTGCCGCTTAATTTACTGGATATGACAATAGCAAGAATTTCATCTGTTTCTTCAAGCAGTTTTTTATATGCTTCCGCAAAAACTCCAGGGGCAGGCTGAGTAGTCGTGGGATATATGTTTTCCTGTGTCAGTCTTCGATAAAACTCGCTGGTAGTAATGTCCACGCGATCCAGAAAAGATTGATGGCCAAAAAGCACTGTAAGAGGAACTACAGTTATTCCTAGTTCCTGTGCCACTTTGACAGGGATGTCAGAGGTACTGTCAGTAACAATTCTGACTGCCATGATATCACCTCCTGCTGATTACTCCACAGAGCCGATGAAATTATAGTGTGGCTGCCCGCCTTTCACCACTTCGACTTGCAGGTTTGGATATTTTGTCGCAATCTCATCTTTAATTTCATGCGCTTCGCTTTCCAGCGTATCAGCGCCATAATAAAGCGTTACCACCTCAGCTTTTTTTAGCCCCGCTTTGGCAACCGTTCTGCGCAATACTTCAACAGGTTCATCCGCAACAGCCACAATAGTGCCATCCAGCATACCGATAGCCTGTTTCTTTTTAATCGAAAAACCGCCAAATTGCGTGGCGCGCACTGCGCGTGTTATTTCTATTGTTTTTACAGAAGACAATGCTTCGATCATCAGCCTGGTGTTTGCATCGAAATCAGCCTCATAATCAAAGGATAGCAAAGCTGCGACCCCCTGCGGTATTGTATGCGATGGCACTACATGAATATGTTTTTCCGTTAATAACTGTACCTTTTCAGCAGTAAGAACTATGTTTTTATTATTAGGCAGGATAATGATTTTTTCCGAGCGCAAACTGTTGACCACCTGCAGAATGTCCTTGGTGCTGGGATTCATAGTCTGTCCGCCCGGAATTACTGCCGCCACCCCCAGGCTTGTAAATACATCAGACAGCCCATCTCCGGCGGCTACTGCTACAATTTCCACATCAGCAACAGGGGCGCGGGATTTCTGCATCTCCACAAAGTCCTGATGCTGTTCATCCATATTTCGCATACTTACACTATGTACAGTACCAAGAGTAGTCGCGAAGTGTATGATGCTGCCAGGATCTATAGTATGGATATGAACCCTTACAGTTTTATCATCACCTACAACGATAAGTGATTGCCCGCGTCTTACCAGTTTACGTTTGAGCTTTTCAGGATCGAGCTCTTTGCCTTTCAATAGAAATTCAGTGCAATAGCCAAATGGAATTTCATCGGCTCCTACTTTTTCCGGGGCATTTACAGCAACCGGGGTCATCGGAACCTTGCTGGCAACAAGCTGGGGTTTGCGAAAACGCATCAACTCTGATTCTCCCCGAAGATACCTTAATGCGCCATCAAGCAGGGTAAACAATCCCTGTCCTCCGGCATCCACTACACCAGCCTCTTTCAAAGCAGGTAAAAGTGAGGGAGTATTAGCCACCGACTCAATGGCAGCATTGACAGCAGATTCCAAAACAGAGACAACATCGACACCATTCTTTTCTGCCTGTTTCACTCCTGCCAGCGATACATCTTTCATAACTGTCAGTATTGTGCCTTCCACAGGATTGCTTAACCCCTTATAGGCGATCTCGGCAGCCTGCGTAAATGCATATGCCAGGTCTTTACCGTTAAATGTTTCTTTATCACTCAAACCCTGCGCCAGGCCGCTCCAAATCTGTGACAGTATTACGCCGCTGTTGCCTCTGGCGCCCATCAAGGCACCATTAGCCATAGCCTGCGCTACGGCTGAAACACTGGCATCTTCTACTTTGTATCCTTCCTCCACTGTGGAACGCATTGTCAGAAGCATGTTCGTCCCTGTGTCACCATCAGGCACTGGAAATACATTGAGGGCATCAATTTCAGAAGCACTTTTTTCCAGCCAGCTGGTGGCGGCGGCAAACATATCACGAAATTCAGAGCCACTAATCGAATTAGACTGTTTCATTAATCGCTATGCCATCCCTTTCAAGATGTCTTTATTGATTGTACTGCGCTTGTCAAGCATAGAGGCTTTATGATATTATTTATTGTTTGAAGCAAGGCATTTTACACCAAATATACAGTTCCAGTCAAAGAAAAGAGGTAATTTCATGAAGTGTGATATATGCGGTAAAGCAGAGCAGCTAGGCCATAACGTCAGCCATTCGAAGCGCCGCACTAACCACCGCTGGGTAGCCAATATACAACCCGCCATAATTACGAAGGACGGTAAATCGTTACGCATGAAGCTATGCACCCGCTGTCTGCGCACACAACAAAAATCGGCACAATCTACCTGATACACTCGTATTTCTCTTTCAATCCAGAATCTGCCTGCAGCGTTTCAATTGAATAGCAACTTGGCCAGGAGACGTTCCTCCTGGCACATTTTTTGATGCGGCAGAACCAGCTGCGCTTAACGTATGAATGTCAGCATCGAACAATCTGCTAAAATTTCTGTATTCTTCGAGCGTGAGTGATTCCAGAGTTTTCCCACACCCTATGGCATAATTTACCAGCTTACCGGTAACTCCATGTGCTTCCCTGAAACTTAACCCCTTATTTACGAGGTAATCGGCCACATCGGTAGCCAGAATATATCCGCGTGACAGTGAACGCTGCATATTCTCTTCTTTAAAGTTGAGAGTATCCATCATACCTGCGAACACTTCAAGCGAAGATATAAGCGTATCAGCTGCATCAAAGAGTGCTTCTTTATCTTCCTGAAGATCCCGGTTATAAGATAAAGGCAATCCCTTCATAACTGTAAGCATCCCGGACAGATGACCGAAAACACGACCTGCCTTGCCTCTGCCCAGTTCGGCTACGTCGGGGTTCTTCTTCTGCGGCATGATAGAACTGGGCGTAGCATAAGAATCATCCATTTCCACGAACCCGAACTCCGCCGAAGACCACAGAACGAGTTCTTCGGCCATTCGGGAAATATGCACCATGCAGATGCTGGCCGCCGATAGATACTCAATAACAAAATCTCGATCCGATACTGCATCCAGACTGTTTTGGCTTATGCGGCTGAAATTCAATTCTCTGGCTACGAATTCTCTATCCAGCTTATATGCCGCCCCTGCCAGCGCCCCACTGCCCAGAGGCATAACATCCGCGCGTTTATAAGCATCGCCAAAACGTTCATAGTCCCTGTCCAGCATTTCGAAATAGGCCAGCAAATGATGAGCCAGCAAAACAGGCTGAGCCAGTTGCATATGCGTATAACCAGGAGCAAGCACCTTCTCATTCTTTTCAGCCTGCCCCAGCAATGCGCCCTGCAATTTTCGAATGCCAGACTGCGTGTATTCTATGGTTTCCCTTACATATAAACGCAAATCGAGTGCCACCTGGTCATTGCGCGAACGGGCAGTGTGCAGCTTGCCAGCCACAGCGCCTGCAATTTCCATCAGCCTGGACTCTACTGCCATATGTATATCTTCCAGTTCAGGCTTGAAATTGAATATACCACTATCGATTTCTGCTTCAACTTGTTTCAATCCCTGTTCTAAAACAGCCGCTTCTTCCTCGGTTACTATACGCTGCTTTGCCATCATGCGGGCATGAGCGATACTGCCGCGTATATCTTGTTTATACATACGCCAATCAAATGGCAGGGAGGTGGTGTATTTAACCACAGCTTCAGCAGCATCTTTTTGAAAACGCCCGCGTATATGGCTCATCTATATACCTGAATCTTCGGATTTATTTTCAGCCGTCATATCAAAAAGCGGCTGTGCTTTGGCTTGAGTCTTGACCGGCAGCCCAAAAAGATGAATAAACCCGGGGGCGGAACTCTGGTCAAACTGATCGCCCTTTTCATAAGTTGCCAGTCCATGGCTATAGAGCGAATACGGCGATTTTCGACCTACTGCACAGCATTTACCTTTGAATAGTTTCAGCCTCACTATACCGGAAACGAAGCGCTGGGTGCTATCTATATAAGCCGAAAGATCCTGTCTGTTTGCAGTGAACCACAAACCATTATATATAATATCTGCAAACTCCATTGCCACTTTAGCTTTGAAACGCGACTGATCCTTTGCCAACGTCAAGTCTTCCAGCGCCTGATGCGCAGTCAGCAACAAAACTGCAGCAGGAGACTCATAAATCTCGCGGCTTTTTATACCTACCAGGCGATTCTCGACATGATCGATGCGTCCGATACCATGTCTGCCTGCCATCTCATTGAGTTTAGCAATAAGTGCAAGCCCATCCTGTTTTACCCCGTTGCAGGCAACCGGTATGCCTTTCTCGAATTCTATTTCGCAATATTCGGCATCATCGGGAGCGGCAGCCGGCGATTTAGTCCAGGCATACACCTCTTCCGGAGGTTCATTCCACGGGTCTTCCAGCACGCCGCATTCCACGCTGCGGCCCCACAGGTTCTCGTCTATGGAATAGGCATGCCCTGACTTTACAGGCACCGGTATGCCATGCCTTTCGGCGTACTGGATGGTATCCTCACGAGTCATACCCCATTCGCGGGCAGGAGCAATAATTTTAACTGACGGAGCCAGCGCATTGATAGCCACCTCAAATCTGACCTGATCGTTGCCCTTGCCGGTACAACCATGCGCAATAGCCACAGCGCCTTCCTGCAAGGCAACATCCGTCAGTAGTTTGGCAATCAAAGGCCGTGCCAGCGAAGTTGCCATGGGATATACACCTTCATATACTGCATTCGCTTTGAGCGTCGGGAAAATATAATCTTCAACAAACGCTTTCTTGGCATCAATAACCAGAGACTTAACCGCTCCTACCTTAAGGGCTTTCTCACGGACAGTATCAAAATCTTTTTCATTACCTACATCAACAACTACTGCAATTACATCAAACCCGTATTTATCTTTTATCCATTTGATAGCGACTGATGTATCCAAACCACCGCTGTAAGCCAGTACAATTTTATTCGTCATGACACACTTCCTTCCGTTGGTTATTATACACGAAATAATACTAGTTCAATTCAACACAGAAATGCTCTGTGAGAAATCCCACTACCTGTTCTCTCACTGCCGGATACTCCCAGGTATAATAATGTCCCGGAGCTCCGATATAAAGCAGGATATCCCCCCTGCCACCCTCATATATTCCAAAAGCCGATTCCAAATTGGAACGCAAAATCAATATTATATCTCCGTTCGAAAAAGTGTCATCCTGTACTCCATTATTACAGATTATAAGAGAGCGTCCTAAATCAAGGCAAGCATGCCATACAGGAGGCCCGGATTCAATAGCATATACTCTGGGATTATCCTTCAACAAGAATAATACATCATCGGCAAAGCTGGCGCCGTTACTTTCTCCCGTAATAATCACACGCAAATCCGGCACATGCTCTGTTAGAAAATTTATGCGGAACGCCAATTCCTGCGTCTTGGCAGGTCGCACTCCCAACAGGCCTTCAATCTCTCCTATTATGCCATTAAAACCATGCCTTGTTCTCTTGTAATCCACCAGCAAAGTATCGTAGCCAAAATCCGCCAGAGTGCAGTCAATGCCTTTTAGTATAGATTCCCATCCCGGTATCTCACTCACGGGATCCCATCCCCAGCCACCCGGATTGAAAATAACCACGAAATCCTTGTCAACAGCGTCAAGATATATTCCGGCAAGCTGAGACAGTAACTCATCGGCTTTGGCTGAATCATCAGGATAACAGATAGTCGCGATATTCATGGCATCGTTAAAAACCGGCGACGGAATCATACTGAAATCATCGGTCGTCATTACATGCCCATCGTCCGTTCCGGCACAAGCTAGCGCGGGCATACTTGGAGAAGGCCACAGTAAAACCAGCATTAAAGCTATCCCTGTGAACAATGCAAAACCCGCCAGCCATCTTTCAGCTAACGTTTTTACGCTTCTCATTAAACCTTCGTGGACGCCTGCTCCAAAGCTTTTCTCAATATAACAAGCGCCTTTTCGATTTCTTCAGGCTTTACTATAAGCGGCGGTATGAGTCTCAACAGGTTGGGCTTCAGATTATTCAACAATAGCCCCTGCTCCATACAACCCAAGGCAAACGGCCTGGCAATATCCGAATTAAATTCCACTGCCAGCAGAAGGCCTTTTCCCCTTACATCAGAGATAATATTAAACTCGTTTTTGAGTTTCGTTAATCCATCTAAAAACTTTTCGCCCATTTCCCTGACATGTGCTACCAAACCATTGTCAATGATATACTTGAGAACCGCATGTCCCGCCGCACATGCCAGAGGGTTACCGCCAAAAGTAGTGCCGTGCTCCCCCTTTGCAAAAACAGACGCTTTTTCTGTAGCCAGGAAAGCCCCGATTGGAACTCCGCCAGCCAATCCCTTTGCAAGAACCAAAATATCAGGAATGATACCGCTTTGCTGATAAGCAAACAGAGTGCCGCAACGCCCCACGCCAGATTGCACTTCATCAAGGATGAGCAGCAGATTGTTTTCATCGCACCACGCTCTTACATGCTTAAGATAGTCAGGAGAGGGGGCATTGACGCCTCCCTCGCCCTGCACAGGCTCGAGCAGCACGGCACAGGTCTTGTCTGTTGTCGCCTTTTTTATAGCTTCCACATCGTCATAATTCACGTTGACGAAACCGGCAGGCAACGGCTCATAGGGATGCTGAAATTTAGACTGTCCCGAGGCCGCTACCATTGCCAGCGTCCGTCCGTGAAACGAGTTTTTGGCCGAGATAACCTCATAGGCACCATTAAGCTTCAAATGCCCCCAGCGCCTCGCAAGTTTAACAGCTCCTTCGACGGCTTCCGTTCCACTGTTACCGAAAAACACTTTCTCCATGTCGCAGTTATTTACAAGCAATTCAGCCAGTTCGAGCTGAGGTTTTGTGTAAAACAGATTAGAAGTATGTATGAGCGTACGCGCTTGCCTGCTTATCGCCTGAACTACCGCGGGGTGGCAATGCCCCAGACTGTTTACAGCAATGCCGGACACAAAATCCAGATAGCGGCGGCCATTATCATCCCAGACATAAGCGCCCTTGCCCTTCACCATAGTGGCAGGTAGCCGATCAAAAACTGGCATATAATATTTTTTTTCTAATTCAAAATAATCCATAAAATCATCTCCCGGCAGCAAGGATAGTAGTGCCGCGAATATTTCCTTCAATAGCATTGCTTGCCGCCTGCGGTATTCGTCCGTCAACTATACAGCACTCTGTGCCTTCTTCCGCCGCCCGCAAACAAGCTTTAAGCTTTGGAATCATACCACCGTAAGCTACGCCTGAAGAAAGCAACCATTCAATATCCTCACATCTGATATCCCGTATGATGTTCCCTTCTGCATCCCTTATGCCATCGACATCAGTTAAAAATATAAGTTGCTCCGCTCTCATGGCAGCGGCAATCTCGCCGGCCACCGTATCTCCGTTTATATTCAGAAGTAGCGGATCATCGGCTTTTCTCCCGAATGTATTGAGACTGACAGGCGATACCACAGGAATAAATCCTCCGTCCAGAATGGATTCAAGTACCTGCGGGTTTACCTTTACGACATCGCCGAGATACCCTGTCCGCTCGGCACGTACTTTCCCCTGAATCAAACTACCATCTACCCCGCAAATGCCAACCGCTTTCACTCCGGCATCTATAAATGCCGCCGTCGTTTCTTTATTGGCCAGTCCTGCCAGCACAGCCGTAACAACCGATAGGGCTTTGGCATCTGTGATGCGTTCCCCCTGATAAAATTGGGCGGTAACACCCTGGTCGGCCATCCAACGTGTAACCATTTTGGCCCCGCCATGCACCAGCACCACCCTGTAGCCTGAATTATGCAGATGGATTACATCCTGAACTGCCGAGTCCCGGCTGTTGATGATAGATCCGCCCAGCTTAATGACAATCAGTTTTTGAGTCAGATTATTCAAAATTAATCCCTTGTCAGGTCGTGTAATCGGCGTTTATGGATACGTATTCTGCTGAAAGGTCACAACCCCAGGCCGTCGCCGAAAAGCCGCCCAGGTTCAGATTAAGATCGATCCGCACATCATTGCAGCCAAGCGCCTCAACCAGTTTACTTTTATCGAAAGGCACAGGCTCTCCTTCTCTCACTACAGGGATGCCGCTTATATCCAGCGCTACTTTGTTTTCCAGCAGTTCGGCTCCACTCCGTCCTGCAGCCACTATAATCCTCCCCCAGTTGGGATCGGCGCCATGTATAGCGGTTTTTACCAGGGGGGAACAGGTAATGGTTCTGGCAGCCATTATGGCATCGTTAAGGCTCGCAGCTCCGCTTACTTTGACCTCTATGAGTTTTTTAGCGCCTTCACCATCCCTGGCGACTTCCTTAGCCAGATAGATACACACGGCATCCAACGCTGTTTGAAACCTCCGGCCTCTTGCCGTGCCGGAGGTAATAGTATCTCCGCCAGCCAGACCGTTGGCTAAAAGAATAACGCTATCGTTAGGGGAAGTGTCCCCATCCACTGAAACCATGTTAAAAGACTTATCTACGGACTGTCTGAGACAATCATCTAAAAAAGCGATTTCGACCGGCGCATCCGTAGCGATAAAAGACAGCATGGTTGCCATGTTGGGATGTATCATGCCGGAACCCTTGGCGATTCCTCCGACGACGCATCCGTCAAAAGCGACTGCGCATTCTTTGGGGACCGTATCTGTTGTCATAATGGCTTTTGCCATATGGTGTCCGCCGTCCGGTGACAGGGTTATTTTAGTAATTGCAGCATTCAGCAATTCAAGCGGCAACCTACGTCCGATGACACCTGTGCTGGCTACCAGAACGTCCGCCATTTCAACTCCGACCTTAGCCGCAGCTGCTGCTTCCATGCTCTGCGCATCTCTTTGCCCGTATTCACCTGTGCTGGCATTAGCACAACCGCTATTCACCACAACAGCCCGTGCCGTTCTGGACGGTAAAATCTTTTGACATAATAATACCGAAGCAGCTTTAATCTTGTTTTTTGTAAAACATCCCACTGCATTGCACGGAACATCGCTTTTTACAATGCCCACGTCGAGATTATATCTGGAGTGCGTGTTGATGCCGGCATAAGCAGCCCCGGCGCTAAATCCCTTCGGAGATGTTATTGTTCCATCTGATATAAACGTAATATCTTTATTCATAAGTCCTAAAAATATATCACAGTGCTTTAGAATGAACAATATGCAGTAAAGGATACAGCATAAGTGCCGAAATAAACAGAGAACCAGAGAGGATAACAGCGCAGCTTATGCTATTGCTTCAGCAGGTTGACGGCGCCGCCGGCGCTTCCAGCCAAGCATTACCAGAAACTCGCCGACATCGGCATCGCTTGCTGCTTCAACCAGAGGCATATCGGAATGAATGGTATATTTGTTTTTGCGCCCTACTTTTGTTTTGGTGATATATCCTGCTTCTTCAAGATCTAGTATTATCTTGTGGGCAGTTCTTTCGGTAACGCCGACCATATCACCTATTTCACGAGCAGTGCTGCGCGGATGCCTGGCAATTGATGACAACACCAGCCCATGTGTAGTTATAAAAGACCATTCTGACATAGTTTTTGCTTTAAAGGAAGAATAATATTTCCAGTAATGCCCTTCAATGTTGCAGGATTAGTTTGGCATATTTTTATGACTGTGTCAAGGGTTTATTGATATTATTTTGAGTCTGTATAATTCAAAGACGACATAAATAAAAGGAGAACGCCAGTTAGCGTTCTCCTTTTATACATCATCAAAGATTGAATAGCTATTATTCTTCGCTGATAGCAATGCTGTTAATAACCGGCGGTATTTGCGGACGGCTGTTTTCGCCGTTAGCGAAGATAACAGGAGTAGCAGCTAATTTTTGCACAACATCCATACCTTCAGATACTTTGCCGAATTGAGTATAATTCGGTGCGCGGTCAAGAAATTTCGAGTCCCCACCAGTACAGATAAAAAATTGACTGCCGTTGGTATTGGGCCCGGCATTAGCCATCGCCACCATACCTACATCATAGGAATGCTTGACAGGAAGCTCATCGGCAAAGCGGTAGCCCGGGCCGCCGCGTCCGGTTCCGGTAGGATCCCCTCCCTGAATCATAAAAGTTTTGATGATTCTATGAAAAACCGTTCCGTCATAAAACTTCTGTTTCGCCAGGAAAACAAAATTGTTCACCGTTTTGGGTGATTCGCTCGCCAGCAGTTCTATCTTGAAATCCCCTGCGCTGGTAGAGAACGAAGCGACATATTTTTTCGACGGGTCTATGGACATTTCAGGCGGCGTGCTCCAGCTCTTGGGAGTTCCGGCGTTTTCTGGACTGTCTGTCATTATTATTCCTTCCTTAAATAAGTTTTAATACTATATCGGAGTTACTCCGCGACTTCCTCAATAGTTATGGTTTTTATTACCGGGGGGTCATCAGGTTTGCTGAATTCCTTATTGTAATAGCCTACAGGTACAGCAGCGATTTCCTGTACCACATCCATTCCCTCGACCACCCTTCCAAACTGCGTATATTTAGGAGTAGCATTAAGATTGGCGGCTCTTG
>CAYRSY010000005.1:0-2228 GCA_964427105.1 uncultured Dehalococcoidales bacterium | reverse complement strand
AATACGGAAACGGCATCATTGATACCAAAAAGAAGCTTATCAAGACATTAACCGACGAGTGATTCACGATTGAATTTAAGTAAGTGTTTAAAGTTGTTGGATACGGGAAAGTTTTGCTTTTTCCGCTAGGTTGGGAACAGGGGAAAGGTAAAGTGGTGTTTGGGAACACTTACCGGATACGTGGACTAGGTAAGAGGGTAAGGGAGAAAGGAAACCGTTTTTGCTAATGCCCATGGCGTTTGCGACCCCCCTGTTAGTAAGTGAGGGGGGTCTTACAATTCGAGAGGTCAACTCTTTTTTTTGCTAAGGTCTAGCTATATCCCAAACTATCTTAAAGCCGCTATCTTTGGCTTTCACCGGTAATTCTAGCACAGCGTCAAGGCACGCCCAACCCATCGGGTTGGCCTTGCCTTCGGCAGCCTTGACTTGCCGTGCAACGAATTTCATTTAAGAAAGCCAAAGAAAGTCTTGCTTTTAGGAATGTTTTAGTGATAAGCTGGCTGAATTTGGCTGAAAGTGAAGCTAGGGGGAAAGCATGAATACGAAGTTAAGAGCAGCTATTTATTGCAGAGTTAGTACTGATGACCAAGAACGAGAAGGCACAAGTTTAAGCACGCAAAAAGATGCCTGTTTAAGATACTGTAAAGAGAAAGATTATGATGTAGTCAAGACATACGCCGAGACTTATTCAGGGCTAACGAGAGAACGCCCTAGTCTCAAAGAATTGAGAGAGCTAGTTAGAGAACAGGCGATTGACCGAGTCGTCATATACTGCCTTGATAGGTGGGTTAGAGACCCAACCGATGGAGTTATCCTAAGAGAGGAATTAGACCGTTATAATGTCATCCTAGAAGCCGTCACGGAGTCAATAGAGAATAACGATCTAGGTAAATTCATTAGTTATACTAGAGGTTTTGCAGCCAAACTAGAAGCAGAAAAAATCAAAGAGCGCACCATGCGCGGTAAAATGTCTTTACTTAAAGCAGGGAAGCTATGTCAAGGTACTGGCATCGGTATCTATGGCTACACCTGGGATAAACCTTCTGGACGGCGATTAATTGTCGAGCATGAAGCTTTAATTGTCAGACATGTTTTTGAACAAGCTATCGACGGAAGAACAGCCCATCAGATCGCCGTCCAGTTGAACAAAGACAGTATACCTACCAAGTCAGGCTCAAAGTGGAACTCTTTCACTATTAAGCGAATGATTACAAGCGAGACATACGCTGGGAGGACATATTATAACCAGCGCAAACGTATCACTAAAACGAGAGTAGTAATGAGACCAAAGGAAGAGTGGATATCTCTTCCCGATGTTACTCCGCCAATCGTGTCGGAAGAAATATTCAATCAAGCACAAGCAGCTTTAAAGGAATCCACAGGGAAAAGACAACTTAAAGAGTATAGTCCATATCTGCTTTCTGGTTTTATGTTTTGCAAAAAGTGCGGCTCCCGCGTTGGTGGAACAACACTAAACGGCAAATACCGCTACTATCAATGTAGAGGCGCACGCCCAACTTATACCAGAGGGAAAATCTGTGATGCTGGTTATTTTAAAGCAGATGAACTAGAAGAACTAGTATGGCAAAAAGCCATTCAAATGGCATCTAGTCCTGTAACTTTAATAAACGATTTATTAGGCATCAGAGAAGACCTTAAACACAACAATATGGCCGAAATACTCGATAACCAGATATCCAAATTAAAGCTCAAAATAAAAGCATACGAGACAAAGGAAAAGAATTTATACAGCTTGTTAATGCATGACAATGTTACCCAAAAATATGTACTTGAGATGGTTACCAAAATGAAATTAGAGCAACAAGAAGACATGAGGCAATTGAAAGCCCTTATCGAAGACAGAACGAAAGTTGATACATTTAATTATGCTGCCATGAAACTTTCCGAATTGTCCGAAATCTATCAAGGTAACTTATCTAGCATCACAGATATCGAGACAAAGCGTAAATTGTTAGCAGCCTTTATGACTAGAGTCACAGCCGTAAAAGGTAGATTTAGCGTTACGTTTTTTAGAGACGCTTATCAAAGTAAAGCAAACATTGATGCAGCAGAAAATACTAAAGAATTACTTGCCGAATTTGAAGAACTTCACCCGCAAATCAATGCTGTGGATATAATGGATGACAAGAAAATCCTCCCCGGAGATACGGATTTTGGTAGAATCCTCAATCAGGGGAGGAATTTAGTCACCATTGAACAAACATCGG
>CAYRSY010000004.1:38786-39863 GCA_964427105.1 uncultured Dehalococcoidales bacterium | reverse complement strand
CAACACCTTCAATACCGGCAGCCAGGGCAGCGCCGCCAGCGATTATGTCAATTATACGCCGTGGCTTAATGCCGCGCCGCCAACCGGCGTGAGTTTCGCCCCTGTGACCAACGGCGCCAACGGGTACGCATCCATCCAGGCTGCGGTTGACGCCGCCAGCGCCGGTAATACTATTGACATAGCGGCGGGCACTTACAACGAGCAAGTGGTAATCGGCAAAGCCCTCACGTTGCAGGGTGCAGGGGACACCACTGTAATACAGCCGTACCAGACAACCATTGACGGCATGACCCTATTTGACAGGTATTTAGGCAGCGGTAATACAGAAGCTGCCATCGTAGTCGTCACAGGTGCGGATTCCTCCGAGGAGGCAGTAATCCTGAAAGATTTCAAGGTTGATGCCTCTCTGGCATCCGGGCTGCCAGGCGGCGCCGATATGCTGGAAGGTATTTTTTATCGCAACTCTAACGGTACCATCGACAATCTCACCGTAAACGGCTGCGGCACATCAATAATAGGCAATACAAACGGAGGTATCCGCTGTGTTGGTTTCGCCCCAAGTTCCGTAACAGTTGAAATAAGAAACTGCAATGTGCTGAATTACACCAAAAACGGCATTACCTGCAGCGAATCCAACCTGACAGTGAATATTCATGACAACACTGTAACCGGGCTTGGCAGTGTTGACTGGACGGCACAAAACGGCATACAGCTAGGGTTCGGGGCTGCGGGCACTATTTCAAACAATACTGTTTTGAATCATGGCTATAACGGCGCAACCTACTGGGCTGCGGGTATATTGATTTATCAAAGCGATAATATCGCCGTATCCGGCAATACCGTTACTGCCAATCAAGCCGGTATCTATATCAATCAAAGCAATGACTGCACTGTGAGCGGCAACACCATCAGCAATACCGCCACCGGACAGGCAGGCATAATGGTAAGCAACCGCGACGACGCCGTCCTGACCGCGACAGGCAACACCATTACAGGCAATACCATCAGCGGCGGATGGGCGGGAATATGGAGCAGCTATTGCTCCGGCAATACCTATTCCGATAACACCATCTCCGC
>CAYRSY010000004.1:0-38686 GCA_964427105.1 uncultured Dehalococcoidales bacterium | reverse complement strand
CCGGCAACTCTATACACTTTAACGACATCACCGGCAACACGACCTACGGGGCCAATAACACAACCGCCACCGTGGTTGACGCCACCAATAACTGGTGGGGCGATGCCAGCGGACCTTCCGGCGTGGGGCCCGGCGCCGGTGACTCCATCAACGTCAATGTGGATTACGCCCCCTGGCTCGGTGCGCTGACGGTATATACCCAGACTGAAACAGTAACCAACGACACTGTTGACGCTATAGCAGAAGCCAATCTCGAAGTTCTGGTTGATGGAACCGCGACTGTGACGGTAGCGGAATACAACGATAACCCCGGCGACGGAAGTTTCACCGGAGACCTCGGCAAATATATCGATGTGTATATCGGAGATACATCCGGCGTCAATGAAATTGAGATCAGGCTGTACTATACCAATGCCGACCTCAACGGTCATATTGAATCCATGCTTACAATGAACTGGTGGAACGGCAACGAGTGGGTAGCATGTTCGAATACAGGAGTGAACACTGCTGATATCGCTGGCCCGCCAGCCTATAGCGGCTACATGTGGGCAGTAATCAACGATACTACCACCCCCAGCCTGGCCGACCTGGCAGGCACAGCCTTCGGTGGAGGCGGGTTGGTAATACCACAGCCGACTTATATTCCGCCGATAATAACATCCGCACCGCCTGTAACCACAGTTCCGCCGACTACGACTACAACACTACCTCCCACAACAACAACCTCTGTGCCGCCGGCTACGACGACAAGCGCGCCTCCTGCTACAACAACAGAGACTTATACTACGCCTTCGACCATTATTGCAACCACTACTCCGCCGACCACAACGACGACGATTCCCACTACCTCGTTAATCCCGACAACAACCATATCGGCTCCGCCGGTTACGACGCCAATGTCCAGCACACCGACGATTGACTGGATCATCGGAGGAGGTATTTTCGGGGGAGTTCTGATAGTTTTAGTTGTAATCCTGTTTGTCAGGCGTTCATAATATCCGGTAAAGACAACGCCGCAATGGAGCCAGCTGCAATTGCAGCCGGCTCTTTTTATATCTGGAGAGAAGTGAGCTACCCACGGCAAACCGGGGGCATCCAGTGCCACTTTAACAAATTACAAGACAGCGCCACTTTCATCCCGCCAGCAAGCTGACGGGTATTCAGCGGGGATTTCTAAACAATAGTAATGCTGATGACACTTCACGGCAATAATTATTGAACCAAAGAGCTCATTTTTAAGTGCTGGCAGGCTCTACATCCACAAACTATTACATATTATAGTGTTATACAGAAGAATTTCTGGAGTTTTTACGGAACAAATTAATCATTGCTCACATAACCTTACAAGAGAAACAAATGTCCCAAAGCAGAGAAAAACATAAAGATGAACTGATGACAGTTGACGAACTGGCTTCTTACCTGCACTTCTCCAAAAAAACCATATACAACATGGTCAAAGAGAAGACACTGCCGGTAATACGCATCGGAGAAAGGATGCGTTTCTCGCGTTCGGAAATAGATGAAATACTGAAGCGGCGAAATAAAAAAATGATCAACATACTGGTAATCGACGACACTGAATCCGTGTGCAACGTCATGCGCAGGGTGCTGGAAAATGAAGGACACATGGTTGTTACGGCAACTTCCGGCGAAGGGGGATTGGAGAATCTGGCTGAAATAAAATTCGATCACATTTTCGTGGATCTTTACATGCCGGACATGAACGGTGTGGACACGCTGCGCCATATCAGGGAAATAGATGCCTCTGTGCCAATAACGCTTATCACCGGGCGTCCCGATTCCATGCTGATAGAACAAGCCAGGTCATACGGAATTCAGAGGGTAGTTTGCAAACCGTTCAGCACCGGGGAAGTGCTCTCAGCGATAAACAAATAAAACATTGAGCATTCAAACAATGAAGGATACTCCCGTGAAGACCAGCAATACCGTATTAATAGACAAGAACAGCGCCGTTATACAAAAAACGGGCAACGGTTATGTCGATTTCGAACTGCTGCCGACAGTATCGGCCGGCATCAGGCTTTTCAATGAGCATAATTTCAATGTAATCATGCTCGACGGAGAGCAGATATACAACACGCATGAAGGCGCGGAATGTATTTTCTCCGGAGAAAAATCGCTGGAATTGACACTGGGTGACGCACGGATAAACGGGATATACCGCTATAATGGCGCTTGCGCAAACGGATGCCGCAGCGTCCTTGAGCAAACACTGCTTGATAACGGAATCGATTCGGCTGGCTCGTACTTTATAGGTGATTCGTTTAAAGACATGAAAATAGCCCGAGGCATTGGCTGCAATGCGATAATCGTCCCCAGCAAACTGCCGGAACTGGAGCTGCTTTCAAATAACAGGACTTTCAACAAGCATATAGATTTCGTGTCCAGAGACTTTGTATCGGCATCCCGCTGGATTCTGGCCAATGCGCTGCCGATGTCGGATGTCTCCATAATAATTCCCACACGGAATGAAGAACACAATCTGCCGCTAATACTGCCCTACCTGCCGCGCAGCGCAGAAATTGTTGTGGTTGACGGACATTCAGAAGACAACACGGTGAAAATCGCCAGAGGGCTCAGACCGGATGCCGTAATCCTGCACCAAAAAGGCAGCGGAAAAGGCAATGCCCTTAAAATGGGATTCCATCACGCCACCAGGGAATTCATCATAACCTTCGATGCCGACGGTTCTTTTCGCCCCTCCGAGGTTTACAAGCTCATCCAGAAACTGCGCGAAGGATACGATCTAGTAAAAGGTTCGCGCTTTATGCCCGGCGGTGGAACGCTGGACATGCCGCTGAACCGCATACTCGGCAACTGGGGCTTGACGACCACCGCCAATACGCTGTACGGCAGCCGTTATTCCGACCTTGTATATGGTTTGCATGCCTTCCGCCGCAATGCGCTGAAGAAGCTTATGCTGCGCAGCGACGGCTTTGAAATGGATGCCGAACTCTACCTGCGCGCCAGCAGGGCAAAACTCAGGATTGCCGAGCTCCCCAGTTTTGAAAACAAACGGGTTTACGGAACAAGCCATCTTAACAGCATCCGTGACGGCAGCCGCATACTTAAAACCATTCTGAGAGAGCGTTTCCGTGACTAAAAAACATCCGCTGGTCAGCGTTATCGCCACCTCATATACGATGGAAAGGCTGGGCGATCTGAAAAAGCTGATCGACAGCCTGCAAAAGCAAACCTTTGGTGACTGTGAAATCATTATCGTATTGGAAAAATCACGGGAACTGCTCGGCAGAATAGATGAGTACTTAAGGCAGAATGGATATAGCAATATACGCATACTTTTTAACGCGGGGGCAAACGGGGCTTCGGCAGCCCGGAACATGGGCATCAGAAATGCCCGCGGAGAGATTTTTGCCTTCATAGATGACGATGCCGTGGCTACTCCGGGCTGGCTGGCAGGAATCGTAAGCGCGTTCCAAACGCGCACGGATATTATAGGGGTTACGGGGCCAATCCTGCCGCTATGGGAAAATGAACGGCTCGGGTGGTTGCCGGAGGAATTCTACTGGATAGTAAGCTGCTCGCTGGCAGTCCCGGCACAGCCGGTCGAAGTAAGGAATGCCTGGGGCAATAACATGTCTTTCAGAAGAGAAGCTTTTCAAAAGGGCGGGCTCTTTCTTGGTAAAGTCGGCGCCAGGGGCGGCGGAGCCAGAGGGAAGCATGAACTTGTGGGAGAAGATACGGAATTTTGTCTGAGAGCCAGACGCGTTAGCGGAAAAAGCATAATATGCGCTCCCGATGTTGTTGTGTATCACAGGGCAGATGCTTACAGGGTTAACAGCAGTTTCGTAGCCAGCAGAGCTTACTGGGAAGGTTATACCAAGATACTGATGAAAAAAGCTCTGGGCAACCAGCATGATGATACGCTCGCGGTGGAGCATAAGCTGCTGGGCAGAATACTGTTTAAACTGCTCCCACTGACACTTATGGGTTTGCTGTCCAGACCTGCTGAATCGTGGCAAAGATTAAAACTGATAGCTGTCGCCCTGTCGGGAGTAGCTTTCGGATACGCGCGCGGGTTATTCGGGGATTCGGGAGCATTCGGGAGAGAGTCATGCATAGAGTACTTGTAACCGGCGGAGCCGGCTTTATAGGCAGCCATCTTGCGGACAGGCTGCTGTCCGAAGGACACGAGGTTATTGTCTGCGACAATCTCTCAAGTGGCCGCATGGAAAACCTCAAATCTGCGGCGGCAAGTCCTCTTTTTCGTTTTACACAACTCGACCTGCGCGATTTTGACGCGATTAAACAAGCCATGCGCGGCTGTCGGACCGTGTTCCACGTCGCAGCTCATGCCGACGTGCGCAGCGGGGCAAATGACACTCGTATAGACCTGGATAACGGCACCGTCGCTACCTGTAATGTGCTGGAAGCCATGCGCCATAATGACGTCAGGGAAATCGTCTTTGCTTCCAGCGCCTCGGTTTATGGAGAAACGCCGCCTGTTCCCATGAAAGAAGACCGCGGCCCGCTGCACCCCATCTCGCTCTACGGCGCTTCCAAACTGGCAGCCGAGGCATTTATCAGCGCTTACTGCCACACCTTTAATATGCGCGGCTGGATGTTCCGCTTCGCCAATATTGTCGGTTTACGCAGGCGTCAGGGAGTGGTTTATGACTTCGTTCACAGACTAAAGGAAAACCCGTCTGAACTGGAGATACTTGGAAACGGCAACCAGTGCAAGCCTTATCTGCATGTCAGCGAATGCGTGGATGGCATACTTTTCGGATATAAAAACGCCGGAGACAGGGTGAACCTGTTCAACATCGGCGTGGATTCGGCCACCGATGTACGCACCATCGCCGCCATAGTGTTAGAAGAAATGGGGCTTACAGACGTTAAGCTGAAGTACGGCGAAGGCGACCGCGGTTGGGCAGGTGACGCCCCGCAGTTGCGCTTCGATATGAGCAAGATGCAGAAACTGGGCTGGCGTGCCAGGCTCTCCTCGGATGAAGCCGCGCGGCTGGCCGCCGTAGAACATGTGGCGGAGTTAAGCGCATGCAAATAGCTGTTCTGGCAGGAGGATTGGGAACAAGGCTGCGGCCGATAACCGAAAAGCTGCCAAAGTGCATGACGCCTGTCGGCGATAAACCGTTCCTGTACTACCTGCTGCAGTTATTCAAGGAAAAAGGAACCGATGAGGTAATTCTTTGCACCGGATACCTTGGAGAACAGATAGAGGAATACTTTGGCAATGGCAAGAATATGGGATTAAGGCTGCTCTACAGCCGTGAGAACGGCAACTTGCTGGGCACGGGCGGCGCGCTCAAACTGGCAGAACCCATGCTTCATGAAAGCTTTTTGGTAGTCAACGGGGATACCTATCTGAATATCGATTATAAAACCATTTATGAAGATTTCAATCAATGCGATGCACAGGCTTTGATCGTGGCCTCGCACTGCCCGCCGGACACCCGCGGCGACCTTGCAGTTTACGATAATTTATACGTGACCGGATATGATAAAACCAACCCTGCAGGCAAGGATTATGTCAATGCCGGAGTGATGGCGCTGAAGCGTAATGTTCTTGCCGATTTAAATCCGGCACAGGCAATATCTCTTGAAGCGGATATTTTCCCGAACCTGATTTCTCGCGGTGACGTTAGAGCCTGTATTACCGCCAAACAATTCTATGATATCGGGAGCTTTTCTGGGCTGGGGATTTTCGAGAGAACAATCAAGGAGATACGCGCATGATAATCACGCGCACGCCCTTCCGCATCAGTTTTGCCGGCGGCGGCACCGATCTGGCCGCTTTCTACCGGCGCGAAAGCGGGGCGGTAGTAAGCACTGCTATTAAAAAATACATGTATATCACCGTCAACCGCCGCTTCGACGATACCGTGCGCGTAAGCTATTCGCGCACCGAGATAGCAGGAAGCGTTGACGAAATACAACACCCCATAGTGAAAGCGGCGCTTAAACTTGCCGGCATAAGCGGGGGCATAGAGATAGTATCCATAGCAGATATCCCCGCCGGCACCGGGCTTGGATCATCATCAAGCTTTACTGTAGGACTGCTCAATGCCCTTTATGCCTATCAGGGAATTTTAAAATCCGCCCAGGAACTGGCTGAACAAGCCTGCCATATCGAGATTGATACAATTGGAGAACCCATAGGCAAGCAGGACCAGTATATTGCAGCATATGGAGGACTGTGCCATATCCAGTTCAATCCCGACGAGAGCGTTTTCGTCAACCCTGTTATTTGCAGCAAAAAATGCAGGGAAGAGCTGGAGGAAAATCTGCTACTCCTCTATACAGGAGATTCCCGCAAGGCCAATACCATACTGGCGGAGCAGTCCGCAAATACCTGTCGGGAAGACAAATTCAAAAACCTGAAAAAGATGCGCGATCTGGCACAGGAAACACGCCTGTGCTTCAACGGCAGCCTTAAAGCGCAGGAATTGGGCAGATTGCTGCACGAAGGATGGCTGCTCAAACGCGAACTGGCCAGCGGTATCTCCAACAGCGCAATTGACGCATATTATGAAAAAGCGCTGGCTGCCGGAGCATACGGCGGCAAGGTGCTGGGGGCTGGCGGCGGCGGATTTCTGCTGCTGGTAGTCCCGGCGGAGAAGCGGCTTGCTGTAAGGCAGGCGCTCGGAAATTTGCAGGAAATGGATTTCGCTTTCGAAGCCGAAGGCAGCAAAATCATATACGTCATTTAACGGGAGAACCAGATGAAAGGCAACACTTTAAGTAAAATACCATCCGGCGAGGCAATACAGCATGATTATCTGGCAGGGCTGCGAACCTGCATCGATGAAATCGAGACTCAGAATGTAGTTGCCGTCGCCGAAGCCATATACCGCACATATCTTACCAGCAGGCAGTTGTTCATTTTCGGCAACGGCGGCAGCGCCGCCACGGCGGCTCACATGGTATGCGACCTGCGCAAGGGTGCGGCCGTAGCGGGAAGACGGCGCATAAAGGCCTTCAACCTTTCGGACAACATCCCCATGCTGACCGCGGTTGGCAATGATATCGATTATGAATCCGTTTTCGTTGAGCAGCTTATCGACAATATCGAAAAAGGAGACATAGCCCTGGGCATAAGCGCTTCCGGCAATTCGCCCAACGTTCTGGCAGCCATCCGTTATGCACGGGAAAAAGAGGCTACTACTATAGGATTTACGGGATTCGGCGGCGGCAGGCTGCGGCAGATGACGGACATCAGCATTAACCTTTCCAGCCATGATTACGGCCAGGTAGAGGATATGCATCTTTCTCTGGAACACATGATAACCTGCATGGTTCGAGAGATGGTCAGGGGTTAAACTATTATGGGCGGCAACCTCACATCCGGCATCACTAAACTGGCGCACCGTTACGGCGGCTACATACCTTTAAGCCGGCTTAATACCATTTCGCGCAGAGTCGAAAAAAAGGAAAACACCCTGCTGGATATCGGCTGCAACGATGGTCTTACCATGCTTTTCATCAACAGGCATAAGAAGTATCAAACGATGGGACTGGATATCTCAAAGGAATGCATTAAAAAGGCCTCCTCCCGGAAATCTCATGATAATTACACGCTTGGCAATGCTCTCTATTTCCCGTTTTCTGAAAAGAGCTACGACGCGGTGCTTTGCCTGCAAATGCTCGAACATCTTCATAAAGAAGACGGGGCTGCCCTCATCGCCAAAATGGAGCGGATAGCCCTGAACACAGTCATAATCTCTACGCCGGTTGGTTTTCACGAGTTGCTGGAACATCCCAAGGCTTCGGGCGCCGACCACAAATCCGGATGGACTGTGGATGACTTCAAAAAAAGAGGCTACAAGGTCAACGGCAATAAACTGCGGATAGAAAAGCATTTCGGAAATTTCATCTATAAACGCCTGCCTGTATTGATCCCGCTTCACAGCCTGATCTGGCTGGGATTGGGAGTGTTACTGGCGCCGCTGCCTTATTTTTTCCCCGCAACTTTCGCTTTTGATATGGTATGCGTTAAAAACCTGAACAAAGAAAGGGCGGCTGGTTGAAAACCTCGGTCATCGTAGCTACGCGCAATAATATCGACACCATCGGCGAATGCCTGTCGTCTCTCATTCCCGATTACGATAGCGGCTATATAGGCGAAATTATCATCGTTGACGGACACAGCACCGACGGCACTTTGGAAGTTGTCAGGGAATATAATGTGAACTTGCTGGCAGACGACGGGCTGGGAGTATATTCCGGGCTGGATATGGCATGGCGCTGCGCAAAGCACGATCTGGTAATGTTTATAGACAGCGACGCTTTTATCGAAAGGGGATTTTTCCCTGCAGTGTACGCGATGTTCGAAGACAAACAACTGGGGATTCTGGGATGCCTGGCGAAATCCGCATCGCATACTCCGATGGGAAAAAGCATCGGGCAATGGTGGGAGTATCACGGATACAAACTGCGTAATTCGGGTTGCCGAACCAGTTCGCCGTTTAAAAAACTGTATCACCACTCCACCGGCTTCAGCAACGGCAAGACATACACCTCCGGCCCCTGTTACATAGCGCGGCGGAGTTGTCTCGAAGAAATAAACGGCTTCAGCCGCTGGCTGTATCTATATAAAATCAGCCCCGGGCTGCTTTATCCCGGCGACAACCTGCTCTCACGCGACATAGCAGACAGAAAATGGAAAGCCGAATGGTGGACGGATGCGCCTGTTCGCCATCACCCCCCGGAAAATATTAAACAGCTTTTAAAACAGCGCTACGGCTGGGGCAAAGGAGACGGCGCCCTTCTGCGGCTATACAACAGAGGATGGTTAAGCCGGGTGATACCGCCGGTTGTCAGACTGGCAACTCCGTTATTAGGTATCTGGATGGCGCTGCGTTACCAAAACTGGCGGCAGATAATACTCCTGCCGCTGGCGCAATATGCCTGGATCGGCGGATATCTTGCCAGCCTAAAACTGAACTTACAAAAAGAAGAACAAAGCCATGTGGTTTAAAACACTCTATTTCGCCTGTAAAAGAAACGGCTGGCGGCAATTGTTCTTTTATTTTAGCAACCTGGATATATGGCGCTTTATGGAATACGAAAAGATTTATCATTGCGTAAACAACCTGAAAACAAAAGGGAGAATAATTGACCTCGGAAGCGGATATTCGGTTTTCCCGGCTTTTTTCAAGGGAGCGCAATACACAACCGTAGATTTGAGCAAGGCCGCCTGCAACTACCAGCGTTCGTTCGGTACAGACGCCATTCAGGCGGATATGACGCGCCTGCCTCTGGCAGCCGGCAGCGTTTCCGCGGTAGTGGCTATCTCTTCGCTGGAACATGTGCCGGAAGACTGGAAGGTATTCAATGAGATTGCCCGTATTCTTGAGAAAGGCGGAGCGGCTTTTATCGCCGTACCCTATTCGCAAGGCAAAACATGGACAAGGTCATGGAAAAAATCAGAATGGCAAACCAACCTGTTACATCGCCACAAAAAGCTCTGGCAAATTCTGTTCGGAGAAGTGCACCTGACATATTTTCAGCAGCAAATAGAAACGGATTCAATAATGCGTTACTACAGCCTGCCAGACCTGCTCCGCATGGCGGAAGAAAACGGTTTGAGCGTTGCCGATCATGAATTCATAGGCGGGCACAATGTTGTTTGCGCGCCGTTCCGGATCCTGCCGGTAGGCTGGTGCGTGCTCAAAGACCTGCTCATAGGCTGGCCCTTATACCGGCTGGAACAGCTTTTTTATAAAAAAGAACACGCTACCGGCGAAATACTGTTAACCCTTCAGAAAAGGATTTGAATTGAAACAGCGCCATCCCACTTCTCCCGAAATAATCAGATATCGCCTGTCGCTTTTCCTGACAGCAGCCGCGGTTGTGCTATGGGCTGTCAGCATGGTTCAATCCATGTTCATCATTGGATTTTATGGTCTGATAGACAGTTTTCCTGTCATCTATTTCGTCTCGCTGGGATTGCTTGCCATCGCTTCGTTGATGTTATGGACAGCAGGGGAAAGCCGTCCGCGAATACTTTGCCTGCAATTATGCCTGTTCATCCTGATGGTATTTTTACCCCCCCTGCTTATAGGCGCCAATCCTGTTTCGACCTGGTGGACATACGGCATCCTGTATCCGAACTCCGACTACATAGTTCAAACAGGCCATTTCAATACAAACCTGACTTTCGATGTTTATTCGCTGTGGACTATGCAGAACTGGCCGGGAGCGTTTTTCTTCGAAGCTATCCTGATGAAGATAACCGGAGCTAACACCGCCGATTTCATGGCGCTCTATAGCCCTGTCGTAATGCAATTTCTGATACTTCCGCCGCTATACATATTTTTTAAAAATACCATTTCCCCACCCAACCACCGGTGGGCCGCCTGCTGGCTATTCTTTCTGGCCAACTGGACGGCGCAGCTATATTTATGCCCGCAGGCCATCGGCATGCTGCTGCTCATCACGTTGCTGGCGCTGCTTTCACAGACAGCCTCCTGGCAAAAAGAGACAGCTTCGGCAGGGCAGCAATTCAGCATTATCCTTATCCTCATCGGGATAAGCGTAACCCATATGCTGACATCCATCGTGGCTTTTTTGAGCATCATTGCCCTGGGATTTGCCAAACTTGTCAAAGGCTTTAACCTGACCATACTGGCAGGCGTGGTAGTGGCTTTCTGGACAATTTATGGAGCGGCGTCCCAGTTAGAACTTTCCCTGCCCGGCTACATCGAACGGGCTTTCCGGCTGGATCTTATTTTCCATTTTTCCGCATTGAGCGCTTCGGAAACTGCCAGCCCATCCCTCCTTGGAGTGGCCTATGGACGCTACATTTTCACCGCCCTGGTGGCACTTATTGGAATTCTTGGCTTCCTGTTCTCGCGCAAATACAGGGACAATGCCGACCGCACAGTTCTTTCGCTTCTGGGTCCGGCTTTTCTGATTCTGTTCAGCATGCTCTACGGCGCCGAGTTCTGGGCACGGGTTTTCCTATTCTCGCTGATTCCGGTGGCTTATTTCGGAGTCAAGATGCTCCGATCCAAACTCGGGGCAACCATATTGAGCCTGCTTGTTATGGCAGCCTTGCCATTGAGCATAATTTCACACTATGGCTTCGCTGCAACTGACTATGAACCGCCTGCCGAGCGAGCCTACTGGCATTTTATGACGCAAAACAGCATCGTCGGCGATGTTTTCGGGGGCACACGCATATACTATCCCGATTACACCTACTCCAGGTATTATCTGGATGAAGCTGACTGGGAAGAAGAAAAGCTGGTTTTTCCCATTCCATCAGGTTGTGTGGTGCAATACGTGCATGCAGGAACCACAGACGAGGCTGTATATGAATTTTCACTGAACGACTACTCTGCAGTTACTGAAATGCAGAACAGGCTGGAAATCTCACCGTATTACAGCCTTATATACGCCAACCCCAGCGCCCAACTGTATTTCCAGCAGTATAAACCATAAGGATAATAGCATGAGTTTATTACCTTTATCGGCCATAATCGCTGTAAAAAACGGCGGAAAAACGCTGGAAGATTGCCTTGAATCCGTGCGCCGCAACAATCCTGCCGAAATCATAATAATAGACGGAATGTCCACCGACAGCACACTGGAGATAGCCCGCGCTTTCACGCAGCGTATTTTTTCAGACGGCGGCGAGGGGGTAAGCTTTGCTCACCAGCTTGGGCTCGAGCAGGCAACACAAACCTATATCGCCTTTATAGATGCCGACATCATACTCCCTGACGGAGCATTGAAAACAATGCTCGAGGAATTGAAAACAGGCGGTTTCGCCAATATGCAGGCCAGACTGGCTCCTGTCAAATCTCAAACCTACTGGGAAAAAGCGCAGGACTGGCATCTGAAATCCAGCCAATCGCGAACTTCCGGAGGGCTGAGCGCCGCCATACTGGACAAAAGCATAGCATTAAAAATCGGGTTCGATCCTGAAATCCGCATTGCCGGAGATGACGTGGATTTCCTCTACAGGCTTAAGAAAGCAGGATATAAAATCGGGACTTCGCCCGTATGCGTAACGCACGTGCACCGCGAAGGATTTAAAAGCCTGACCAAACAGAGATTCTGGTACGGACGGGCAAAACCGGCATTGATTAAAAAGCATGGCCCATGGAAAGCGGGTTTGTGGGCGCCGCTGGTTACCGGTTACTGGCTGGCAAAAGCCGTCATAAAACTAAAATTTAAACTAATACCCTACTTCATGATTATCGGGCTGGCTGACACAGCAGGGATGATAAAAGGCTCGTTTGAGTTATGGCAGCGAAAGAACGCCTGATATGAAAGTATTGCAGGTAGGAACCGGAAGCATCAGGATACCGCCTGGGAATTACGGCGGTATCGAGCGCTATATATTCGAGACATCCCGCGGGCTGGCGCATTCAGGTAACGATGTAACCATCTTCGATATAAGAGAATCGGATATTGAGCCAGCAAAAGAGACAATAGAGGTAGCCGGATTTATACGGGTGCCAACTAAAAAGCAGGTTTTTAAATCAGGACCAATACTCCTGAATTATATCCGCAGCAAACTGCCGCTGGTGCGTTTCGCTCTGGAAGCCGGACGGCATATCAGGAAAACCCGCTACGATATCATCCATATACATGTGACCATCATCGGGCTGGTGCTGGTGATATTCAAGCGCGGACTTCGCAAGCGCATGGTCTATACCGTACATTCTCCTGTCTGGGCGATGGAAGCTCCCGGTGCGCTGGACAGGCTGTCTATCAGAATGGACTGTTTTCTCATGCGGCGTGTCGGACGCGTCATCGTACAGTCAGAATACGCCCGCAGTAAAATCAGGGCGGCCGCAAAGATATCCCAGTCAAAAATCAGGGTGGTTTCATCGGGGGTGGATACCGCCGTATATCAGCCCGCAAAAGAAGACCCGCAGTTAAAGCAGAAATACGGGATGGATGGACGAAAGATCATCCTGTTTGCCGGACGCATCGTGCCGTACAAGGGCATCATACATCTGGTGAAAGCGGCGGACATAGTGGTGAACGATATGGGATACAAAGACACGTTATTCCTGCTGGCAGGGCCGCTGGCGCAGCACGGGCTGGATAATCTGGAGCACCGGCAATATATCGATGCGGTAAAAAGGATTATAAAAGACTCGCGGCTGGAAGAAAATGTAAAGCTTACCGGAGAGGTATCCGGTGAAGAGTTAATAGCATTATTCCAGTCCTGCGACATTTTTGCGCTGCCTTCGCTGGCGGAATCCTCTCCGGCGGTAACGCTGCAGGCCATGTCATGCGCCAAACCCGTTATCGCAACTGCTGTGGGCGGCGTTCCCGAGCAGATACAGAACGGCTGGAACGGCTTTCTGGTGAAGCCCGTCGATGCCGCGGCGCTGGCCGGCAAATTCGGGTATTTGCTGGCGCATCCCGAAGAAAGACTGCGTATGGGACAAAACGGCAGACAACTGGCAAAGGATAAATTCAGCTGGGAGCGTGTGAGCCACAGGATTTCAAGCGTGTATGGATTAAGCGAATAACGAGCAGCATATGTGGAAAACAATAGGTCGTTTAGAAGAATTCATCGTTTTTCTGCCGTTCATGGCTTATGCCAGGATGCGCAGGATTCCTTATTCGCTGCGATGTAAAAAATGTGGCAAGCGCCTGTTTTACTGGGGCTATGCCTTGCAGGGAATGTGCGGCGATTGCATGCAAAAAGCCATAGATAACGATGCAGCGGCATTTTACGCGCAGCAACCCTGTTCCGGCAACACCTTCAGGCGCAACCGCAGCGGCATAGAACATTGTTATGCCACAGTCTCCAGCAGGCTGGGACACGGGAAAATTCTGGATGTAGGATGCGGAGACGGGCTGCTGTTAGACAAGCTGGCGTCACATGAAAGAGAACTGCACGGCATCGATATGTCTGACAATGAAGTAAGCAAAGCAAAAACCCGCCTTCCCGGAGCGGCGATCTCATGCGGGGATGTGAGAAATCTGCCCTATCCATCAGGAAGCTTCGATTATGTAATCTGCACCGACGTACTGGAGCATATACAGGATGATGCCGTCCCTGCAGAGTGTTACAGGGTTCTTAAGACAGGAGGGACAGCCCTTTTCAGCGTGCCTGCGGGAAGAGGGAGGCGAGGTAAATCGCCGCAGCATGTCAGACAATTCAGCATGACTTCTTTTTCCGACACATTGAAAGCTGCGGGATTTGAAATAGTCTTCCGGCGTTGTTTCGGGTTACATATACCCATAATCACATATCTGGCTGAAGTAGCTGCCGGAGCTTTAAATAAAAAATTGCCGCTCAGTTATCCCCTCGATGTCACTCTTGCAGAGCCTCTGGCCACACATCTGTTCATAGAAGGCAGGAAACAGGCAACATGACAAATACCTGTTGCCAGAAGCCGTCATTGTCCCTTATACTCCTCAATAGAACTATTGTTCTAAAGGAGGATAGAAACATGTGGAAAATAGACAGGGGAACACAAAACGGCGTGTGTACCGAATCATACACCGCTGCGCTGGAATGGAAAACACAGGATCTGGGAGCCAAAACCATGCTGCTCAAGAACAAAGACGGAGCAGCCTCGCTTAAATACCGGCTGCTGGGCTACGCCGCAGAGGGCGGTATCGCACACGAACTGGTAGCTGAAACGACGCTGTCTGCGGGTGAAACCGCCGAGTTTCACTATGATCGCCAGTGGCATAACCTGACGCTCATGGTTAAAGACGGCTCCGGCCATGCAGCTTTTACGCTGGACTACGAAGGGCAGGGGGCATAACATGGCTGACAAATATCATTCCGACACACAGGAGAAAATAGAAGTGCTGTCATACGCGCCTGAAATACAGAACTCCGGCGATCTGGAGGCTGCGACCAAAACTATTTCAGCTACAGCTAAACCAGAGACGGCTGATTACAGCGCAAGCCTTGCTATACCAGCGCCGAACGACGCCCGCTGGCAGGCGAAAAGAGCAGGCATCAGATTGCAGCTGACGATTGATTCCACCAGTTCTGCGCATCTTTACGGCACACTTTATGTCAACAGCGTGGAACGCAAGACCTTTGATCTGACAGGCACCAGCGACAAGATTATTGTCGTGGATCTGACCGAAGGACAATTTAATATTGGAACTACCAACAATTTTGAGGTTTATCTGTGGGTGGACACAGGAGAAACAACTATAAGCCTGTGCCAGATATGGCAAGCGGTTGGCTCAACGGATACGGGCTACACCTTTCCTGTCTGCCTGCAGCTGCTGCATAGCGGCATGGCGCAATGGATGATTGAAACCAACCGGATTGGCAGCGGGACTGGCGATCTGCGCATCGGTCAGGGAGAAAACGCGAGGCCGGCATGCTACTGTAATTCATTTTCCATGAACACCGCTTTGGCACCAAATACAATCTTATCAAATGATTGTGGTATAGGGATGCGAATGGGTTCCAGTGGGGATCTGGGAGGATTTTTCGGAGTAATAAAGGTAGTTATTAAAACAATTCTCTAACTAAAATATAAATGAGGAATTCACGTCATATGGCAAATATATTGTTTCTAAATTCTCTTGGTTCAATGAGTCGAGGTTGTATTGCCGTTCAAACGGGATGTATAAAGAGCATAAAAACTAGTATGCCATCTGCAGAGATTACAATTTGGAGTACGCGACCAGATAACGATAAAATCTATGAAGAGTATGGAGTGATCGTTTGTCAACATCCTTGGATTAAACGCAAAAAGTCGTTACTGGCTTCGATTCTATTGAGTTCATACCACCTTTTTGCAGCGCTAATTAGTAGCTTTACACACCCTAAGAAATCACAAAGCCCATATGACATTTTGATCTCGCTTAACATGGATGGATTTAACGACCGCCAATATGGTATTTTTTTCGTCATCCAAGGATTAGTAGTATCGCTGCTATCGAAGATAATTTTGAAAAAACCAATAGTATTAATACCAGCATCAATTGGGCCTTATAAAAATCCTATTAGCAAATTAGCAACTAGTTCTATATTAAACAAATTTAACATTATCACAATTAGGGGAAAGGAAAGCCTGGGATATATCCAGCAAATAAAAATAGATAAGCCCTGCATAAAATTATTGGCAGACCTAGGCTTCCTCCTCCCACCAAGTTCACCAGCAAATACCAATAAAATTTTACAATTAGAAAATATAGCAGAGGATGCACACCCTCTTATAGGGTTTTCTCCAAGCATTGAAATGGGTGGGTGGGCTTTCCCCAAAATACATAAACGCTCAGTAAAAAAAGAAAAATACATCGAATTAATGGCGAATACAGCCGATTACCTTATTGAAAAATACAACGTTACTATTTGTTTTATACCAAATGTTGCAGCAGATCCATATACAAAAGAATCGGCTGACGCTATCGCAGCAAAAAATATAATCCGCCGTATGAAGAATGCAGGGAACACAAAAATAACTTCAGATTCTTATTCAGCGTCAGAAATAAAAGGGATTATAAGCAATTGCGATATGTTCTTTAGTTGCCGCATGCATGCTGCTATTGCCTCAACTTCAGTATCTGTACCAACAGTGGTAATGGCATATGGCACAAAATTTGATGATGTAATAAGTGGAACTATGGGACAATCGAATTGCTTAGTAAGAATAGAGAGTGATCCCGACCAGATAGCTTCAAAACTAAAATCAAAACTGGATTATGTATGGACAAACCGTATCTTGATAAGAGAAGAATTAAAAACAAACTCCAAATATGCAAACAAATTAGCTTTAGAATTTGGTGAATTAGTAGCTAATCTTTACAAAACTAATAGTGAGGCATAATGATATGCTCAATACAACGAAGCGTTCCTATAGTTTTTTTCACAAAAGCCAATGAAGAAACCCACGAATTAAAATATACAACCAGATAATACGGGTAAGCGCGTAACGATGCCCTCGTCGTCTTTTCACAATATTCAGGCGTTTTTTTCCCGATCAGTTTATTTAACTTCATTCTGGCTGCCAGATTTGCCCTTTTGTCACCCGCAGAGCGCAAAGCCAGAGAAGGGTCATAATCTGCTGCACAGATAGCCTTCTCCTGAATAGCCCGGGTAAATATTTTTCTACCGCAGATACTTCTCACTATTGCCAGCGATAATCCAGGCTGGCTTTCGTCCTTTCTCTTTTCCAGCCAGGCGTCTCCAAAAGAAACATCGGCAAATTCAGAGGTCAGATCGCAGCACAGCGTGCAACGGCGAGTAGTAAAAAATCCAAACTGGTGATACTTGATATACTCTTCATAAGGTATTTTTCTATCCGTATTATCTCCAAGTTGAATACACATTTTCCCCGGCCATCCGCTGCCGCGATAGTCGAGTTTTGAAACCTGATCCGGTTTTATCTTTTGTTTCCCAATAACGTACTCCGTCATCTGGAAAACATTGGTATTCGAACAGAACAGTCCCACCCTCAGCGCCACCCGCTCCTTTAATTTTTTGTTGAGCATCTCCGCTTTGCGCAATCCATGCAGATGGCAGGGCAACCCCACCACTGCGAATTTTTCACCCTCTTTTGCCTTGAGTATCTCAGCCAGAGCGATGCCAGACGGAACAGGGCAATATTTGGAACCGGAAGCGGATAATATATCCTCTCTGGTGCGGGCGATGAACGGCTGGGGTTCAAGGGGTTTCGCAGGATTCATGCGCGTCACCAGAGCGCCGTTTATGATTCCATTCTCAAGGGCATATATCAGTAGAGCGCTTGCCATGCCTCCTGATGATGAGTTATACCGGACATTCGCATCTGCAGCATAGCCTGTGTAGCAGCCGAGATAATTCCCCATAAGCCTGTCATCCGGCTGTTGCCCGAAAACAGCTTCGTTCAACGCAAAAAAATCCACTTCATGACCGGGGCAAGCCTTAACACAGATGCCGCAGTTATTGCAGAGTATTTCATCTATACGAGGCAGATAAACCCCGCGCTTGCGGTCTATGTGCATACCTATAGCGTTATGAGGGCATAGAGAAACGCATGTGCCGCAGCCGGTGCACAGGCCGCCATGCGCCACAAAAGAGATATTATTCATTCTGTCTGCTTTCATTTCTCAACTCGGCTCTATACGCTGTTTCCAGCCTGCCGGAATTGCGCCCTTGCTCCATTTCGATGCCAGCGCACGCAGTATTATACGCAGCCGTCCCTGCCCGAAGATGATCCAGATAGCCACCAGCGTCTGGCTTGCCACCCATCCGATGCCAGCTCCCAGGGTGTCTATAACAGGCAACAGCGGATAAGTAACGCCTATCGTTATCAAGGCTATAACACCATTAAGCGCAGTGAGAAGCTTCAATCTTTTCTGCACGCGTAATATCGAAAAATAAAGCTGGTTGACGGCCATCGGCACAAGAGATAGAGCCAATACCTGAAGCAATCGGGTGGAATGCACGGCATATTCCGCGCCGAAAACGCGCAAAATCGGAGCAGAGAATAGCAGTAAAACTATTATCACGGGAACCAGGATGACAAACGCCAGCCCCAGACTGCGCCAGATATTATATGACAACTCTTTTTCGTCATGGCACCCCTCGGCGAACAGGGAGGTTGAGATGGATTGGGGAACCATTGAGATGGCAGCCATAATCTGCCATGCGATATAGAAAAAAGCATTGGCTTCCGCCCCCAGCCTGCCGAGCAACATGATGGGAAGAATCTGGCCGGGAAGCCCTGACAACAGCGCCGCCCCGTTATTCACGATAGAATAGCGTATAATCTCGCTCTTGCCCCTCCAGTCAAAATCAGGCGAGGGTAAAAAGCCGTGAATAACGCGGGGCAGAAAAAAGAACAGCCCCAGCAGAAGAGAGATGCTGAGAGCCGAGCCCCAGGCTGTGAATATACCGTAAGCCTGCGAGGCCCCGATAAAGGCAATTACCAGAACCACCTTAATAATATTCATGGAAAGTCCGCGCGCCATGGTAAAACCAGCGCGGCGGCGGGCAACAAAAACACCATCCGCGACTGTTACGATCGCTGTGAAAACAGTAAAAAGGATAAACAGGATGAAATGCCCTGTATCCTGCCTGAAAGCCGTAAGACCTGGGGACCAGAACTCGGCGCCAAGCAGAAAAACAACAGCCGAAACGGCAGATATCAGGAAGACAATCGTGAGACAGAAATTTATAAGATAAGCAGCCTGTTTGTCATCCTTCGGTAAAAAGCGGACGACGCCCACACCCAACCCCAGATTCGAAATACTGCCCAGCAGCCCCATCGCGGCAATAGCCGCCGAGATAATGCCGACATCCCCTGTAGAGTAAAAACGGGCGGCCACCGTCCAGAAAATAAACCCCGTAGCGGCCCCTATGCCGTTGCCCGCCAGCAAATAGAAGGCATTTGAGTACAGGGATACACGCCACAAACGCCTTAAAAGATTGAGGCTTCCTGCAGATGATATTCGAGAAGGCGGACTATTGTTTTTATTCATAAAGATCAGGCATCGTATCAAACATGCCTAACTTTAGCGTGTTCAAAAGCAGTAAACAAGCACCGTGAGTATCAGGACTTTCCATACTTTTGGCGCAAGATGCTATAATATTTGCGGAGCGCATTTTTGAAGCTAACATACAACCTCGACCTGGCGCTGGCGATTATATTCAGCCTGCTGCTCATACCCGCTGTGGTTTTCACAGACTGGATGGCTGTCCGCATAATACTGGGGGTGCCGTTCCTGCTGTTCATTCCCGGCTACGCCCTGATGGCTGCCTTTTTCCCGGGGAAAACAAGATTGGGCAAGGTTGAACGGTTAGCCTACAGCATGGCATTATCCATCGTGCTGGTGATACTCGACGGGTTGCTGTTAAATTATGTCTGGAGCGTAGATGTCTATCCCCTGCTCATCACACTTGAAAGCCTTGCGCTCCTGCTTCTTGCCTTCGCCTGGCTGCGCCGCCGCGATCTCCCCCAGGAAGACAGGATAATTTTCAGGTATGCAGACAGACAACCGGCAGTAGCATCGATAGATAAATTTTTAATAGCGCTGCTGGCTGTGTCCATCATAGGGGCAGGCAGCGCAGCAGTCTATACCGGTATAAAAAACGCACAGCCTTATTCAGAGCTTTATCTGCTGGGAGAGCAAGGCAAAGCGGCAGACTATCCGCAAGAACTATCGGCAGGAGAAGAAGGCCGGATCACTCTTGTTTTGACTAATCATGAGAAACAGGACATCTCATACACCATAGATATTGTTCTCGAAGATGGGCATGCTCTGATAGACGGCGTGGAGCAAGACGAAATAGAGGTCACGCTGGAAAACGGACAGGAACGCAGCTACGAGGTTACCTTCGGCTTCGATACTGCCGGCGAAGGGAAAAAGATTGAGTTCGACCTTTACAAGAACGGCAACGATGAGTTATACCTCAGCACATATTTGCGGGTGGATGTGACGAACTGACGACAAAGGATATCTGAAATAGTCAACCCACAAAAATAAATACCGCGCTACGGGCGTCTAATGTGAATACCAGAGACTCGTTACATTTAGTGATCAGCAATAGTTCCAGACAATTTTTTTATTCGTGCTTCATTCCGTAAATTTCCAAACATCTTGTGTTATTAGCATTTTCCTGTAAGGAAATCCACAGGAAAGACACGCTCGTTTCTCATAAATAACGCCCGTTTTTAATATCCCGCCAAAATACAATCTTTTTGCTTGACAATACGATATATCACGTGTAACATATCGTTATCAGGGAAAGCCCTTAAGAATTATGGCAATTACAATCTGCCGCAGGGAATGATATACAAGCCGGTAACCAGGCATTGGTATGTTTAAAACTAAAAAACATGTTTCTTACACGGTAATCGTATTGGGGCTGGGCATTATACTATTTATTGCAGTTGTCCTCTCTTTTTTTATAGGACGTTTTCCCATTTCTCCGGCACAACTCTTCGGAATTATTCTGTCCAAAATCTTTGACATTCACCAGTTCTGGACAGACCAGATGGAAACAATCCTTTTCAACGTCCGGCTGCCAAGAGTTCTGCTGGCCTGCCTGGTAGGCTGTTCTCTGTCATCTGCAGGAGCTTCATATCAGGGAATTTTCCAGAATCCTATGGCGGCTCCCGACATCCTGGGAGCCACTTCCGGCGCCGCTTTCGGCGCAGCGCTGGCCATACTCAATAACGCCAATAGTTTTACTATTACGCTTTACGCTTTTTTCTTCAGCCTGTTGACAGTAAGCATAGTTTACCTCATCAGTAAAAGGGCGCGGGGGCACAAAATACTGGGGCTGGTACTTTCGGGCATTATGGTCAGCTCTCTTTTTTCCGCCGCCACCTCCTTCATCAAACTCGTAGCCGACCCCGGCGACCAGCTCCCCGCCATCACCTACTGGCTAATGGGCAGTCTTTCGGGGGCGACAAGAAAAACAGTTCTCATGGCCTTTATCCCCATGGCAATCGGGCTGGTACCCATGTTTTTCCTGCGCTGGAGGATCAACGTGCTGACACTGGGCGACGATGAAGCACGCACAATGGGAATAAATTCATCAAAGGTACGCCTGATAATAATCATCTGCGCCACGCTGGTAACCGCCGCCAGCGTATCAGTCAGCGGCATGATAGGCTGGGTCGGACTGGTTATCCCCCACCTTTCCAGAATGCTCGTAGGCAACAACTACAAATATCTTATGCCTGCCAGCATGCTGTTCGGGGCTATCTTCATGCTTATCGTGGATAACGTCTCGCGCAACCTGCTGCAAACCGAGATTCCCATAGGGATTTTAACCGCCTTTATCGGCGCTCCTTTTTTTGTCTATCTGATAACAAGAAAGGAGGAAGCATATTGAGCATTGAGATTTCCGACCTTAAATTCAGTTACGGCGACAGGCTGGTGCTGGACAGTATTAACGCCAAAGCTGACAGCGGGCAATTGCTTTCCGTTGTCGGGCCTAACGGGGTAGGGAAAAGCACGCTTTTTTACTGCATACTGGGTCTCTTGAGCAGATATAAAGGCTATATAAAGATTAACAGCAGCGATATAAGGGGATTGACCATCATGGAAATGGCCAAACTGGTGGCTTACGTTCCACAGAGCCATCACCCGTCTTTCAATTTTAGCGTCTTCGATATGGTGCTCATGGGCACATCCAGACAGTTTTCTTCCGTCTCCACCCCCGGGAAAATCCAGATAAAACTTGTAGAATCGGCGTTGGAACGGATGGGGATAATACACTTGAAAAACCGCGGTTATACCAAGATAAGCGGAGGAGAGCGGCAGCTTGCCCTGATAGCGAGGGCGCTGGTACAGCAAACTAGGGTGCTTATACTGGACGAACCTACGGCCAATCTTGATTTCGGAAACCAGGTGCGCGTGTTGACACAAATAAAGTCGCTGGCCAGAGAAGGCTATACGATCGTTCAATCCACACATAACCCGGATCAAACCTTCATGTTTTCAGACCGTGTGCTGGCAATTCAGGAAGGCAAAGTTCTGGCTTACGGCTCTCCCTGCGATATCGTCACCAAAGAACTGATACACCAGCTTTACGTGGTGGACACCGAGGTTCAGAGCCTTTACAGGGACAGAGTACGTGTGTGCGTTCCTAAAGTCGTCGTGGACGACAGCAGGAGTTAACCGGAAATTACAAAAATCATATTTTAAGAAAGGAGTTGATAGGATGAAATAACAATTCTAACCTTTCCGCCCACAAGCATCGTTTTAAAGCATACGCATAAAATCCTGACAGGTTTAATTGATATATCTCAAAAAGGAGTTCAGCATGAAAAAGAAATTCCTGGCGTTGTTTCTTGTGTCGTGTATCATAACGACAATGCTGGCCGGATGCACACAAACAGTAACCACTACCGCAACCAAAACGACAACCAAGACAACAACACAAACTACTACCGTACAGGGCAATAACTCAACTGTCACCGTAACCAATACCGCCACCAGTACCGTTACCGCAACCACTACCGCCCAGCCTGAATCTTTCATCTTTACCGATTCACTGGGACGGAAAGCGGAAGTGCCCACCAGTATCACCAGGGTCGCCCTTTCAGGGCCTTTGACCCAGATAGTGCTTTTTGCGCTATGCCCCGACAAACTGGTAGGGCTTGCCACCGCGTGGGATTCTTCAGCCGAAGAATTCCTGGATACCGGATACTATAATCTCCCCATACTCGGACAACTGTATGGCGGAAAGGGCGCACTGAATCTGGAGACGATTGCTGCCACCGGCGCGCAAATCGTCATAGACGTAGGAGAAGTCAAGGATAACATGGCAGCAGATATGGACACACTGCAAGAGCAACTGGGTATCCCTGTCGTTCATATCAACGCCTATACCGCCGGCATGGGAGACTGCTACCGCATGCTGGGCGAGCTGCTCGGCATGGAAGACGAGGCAGAGGTACTGGCAGAATACTGCGATGCGACTTATGCCAGAACCCTTGCCATCGTTGATGCAGTCGGTGACGGTAAGGTCAATATGCTTTACTGCCTCGGTGACGCAGGGCTTAATGTTATCGCCAAAGGTTCTTATCACGCCGAAATTATCGACCTGCTATGCAACAATCTGGCGGTAGTAGACAATCCCTCAAGCAAGGGCACCGGAAACGAAGTCGATCTGGAGCAGATAATGCTATGGAACCCGGACGTTATTATCTTCGGACAGGACAGCATCTACTCCAGCGTAGGCAATAACGAAGATTGGGCGACCATCCCCGCCATTGCCAACGGCAACTACTATGAAGTCCCTTACGGCCCTTACAACTGGATGGGGTTTCCGCCTTCCGTGCAACGCTATCTGGGAATGATATGGATGGCGCAACTGCTTTATCCCGATATAGCTCAATACGATGTATATGCCGAGGTATCGGAATATTTCAACCTTTTCTACCACTGCGAGATTACGCAGGAACAATACAATAATCTGGTAGCCAATTCACTGGGCGCCGGATAATATCATTTCTCCCTTGACCGTATAATCTCTGCCGTCTGGGATGTTGCTTGCTGTAACTGCATCCCGGGCGGCGATTTTATAGCTTAAACCATCATAAATTCTATACGTCTTCATCTCTATCTCGCCGAATAATGCGCACATTACTCCCGTCAATTTCCCCAGGATGTTCTTCGATGGCAACACCAAAAGAAATCTGGCTGAAACCTGTGTCTGCTAATATCAGGATAACCTGAAGGATAAAATTTTTATGGGCAACAAGCAGACTGTATTAATACTCGAACAAAACCAGAAGCTGCTTCAAAAACTCCGGGCAGAAATATGCGCCATCGGATATATTCCGGCGCATAGCGCGTTCCCCGATATAAAGCCTGCAGAGATACTTAACCTTGCACCGGCCGCAGTAATCATCGGATTGAGCGAATGGAATAACGATATAAAAAGCGCCTGCGCAACTTTCATGGAAAAAATATCATTATCGGATAATTTCCCTGTAATGGCGCTGGTTTCACGCCATACTATCGGGAAAATGCCGGCAGAAATGGCATTTTCCGGTATCGCTGTCCTGCCATGCACATTGCAGGAACTTGACTTGAGACTAGCCAGAGCTATTTCTCAATACAAACAAAAAGGAAGCAGGGGGACTATCGTCATTGATGAACTTTCTATCGACACTTCCAATTGCCAGGTGTCAATCCGGCAAAAACATGTAGCGCTCACCTTCAAGGAATATGAACTTCTCAAATATCTCGCTGCCAATCGCGGTCATGTATATACCAGATCATCTCTTCTCAATACAATCTGGGGCCACAGCTATTACGGAGGAACGCGGACTGTCGATGTACACATCCGCCGCATACGTGACAAGATAGGGGATACCAGCCAGAAATACATAAGGACTGTACGCGGTTCGGGATATTCTTTTCGAATCAAGCGTTCCGCTGCGTCCTGATTCAAGGGGAAACGACTGCAAGCCGATCCCTTATACAATTAAGCATAAGTTCGCAATTAATCATTCCCGCACAAAAAAAAGCCTCCTCCCTGTGACTATATAGGGAGGAGGCCGGTTATCTGTTTGTAGAAACAGCTATAGTTTTATAAGGCTATCTCGCCCTTTTCTCCCGTCCTTACCCTTATAACATTATCCACGGGATAGATGAAAATCTTGCCGTCGCCGACTTCTCCCGTTCTGGCATGCGCGATGATGGAATCCACTATCTTGTCCACATCCTTGTCAGCAACTACAATTTCCAGCTTCATTTTAGGAATAAATTCCACCTCGTATATGGTTCCGCGAAACTGCTGCTTGACGCCTTTCTGCTTGCCATGCCCTTCTACTGCAATCTTTGTCAGCCCCGGATACCCCAGATCCTTCAGAGCATCCTTCACCACTGTAAATTTTTCCTGCCTGATTATGGCTTCTATCTTTTTCATTCTATTCACGCTCCTTGCTTCATATCGCAGCTAACCTAATCCTGCTTGAGAACAAATTCAGGATAGGCCGGCGTGCCATGTTCGGGAATATCCAGCCCGTGCAGTTCTTCTTCAGGTGAAACACGGATACCCATAATCCTGTCCATCAGTTTGAACATAATAAATCCGGTTCCGAAAGCCCAGGCCACAACTGTTACGGCTGCTATAGCCTGCGCCAGAAGCTGGCTCGCATCGCCGTAGAAAAGGCCTGTTACACCGTACGTGCCATCAGCGAAAAGACCTACAGCCAGCAAGCCCCACACGCCGTTAATGCCGTGTACGCTTACAGCGCCGACAGGATCATCGATCCCTCTTGATTCGATGAATTTGATTCCGGCATATACCAGGATACCGGCTATGAGGCCGATTACAATTGCAACCCATCCTTCCACCCAGGCGCAGGGAGCCGTGATGGCAACGAGCCCTGCCAGAACGCCGTTGAGCGCCATGCCGACGTCCCACTTTTTGGTTCTCCACTTGGATATTAACAACGCCATCAGACCGCCGGCCGCCGCCGCAAGGTTGGTATTCACTGCGATAACGGCAATCCTTAACTCGTGCGCGCTGTAAGTGCTGCCGGGATTAAATCCAAACCAGCCAAACCACAGTATGAAGACACCAAGCGCGCCCAATACTATGCTGTGCCCCATGATAGCCCTGGGTTTACCGTCTTTCCCGAATTTACCGAATCTGGGGCCGAGGACAATGGCGCCAGCCAAACCTACCATACCGCCGACTGCGTGAACCACGCCGGAACCGGCGAAATCCATAGCGCCTGCGCCAAAGGGAAGATTAGCCAGCCACCCGCCGCCCCACACCCAATGTCCAAAAATTGGATAAATGATAGCGCTTACAATTACACTATATACCAGATACGCGCTGAATTTAAGCCGTTCTGCAATCGCGCCGGAAACAATGGTAGCCGCCGTGGCGCAGAACACCAGCATCCAGAACATATTCAGATATGCGTCCACATCGTAAAAATCGCCCAGCATAAGCCAGCCGCTGGTGCCTATCAACCCGTTCCAGTCGCTTCCCATCATTATGGCGTAGCCCACAAAGAAGAAAAGCAGCGAGCCCAGCACAAAATCCATAAGATTTTTAGCCATCAGGTTGGTGGCGTTCTTGGAACGGCAAAAGCCGGTTTCAACCATAGCAAATCCGGCCTGCATGAACATCACCAGAAATGCACAGACCAATATCCATACATAATCCACTGCGGCATCTGCCGTGCTGGCAACCCCGGCAGGATCGCCTGCTGCTATCGAAGATCCGCCTGATGTAGCCATCCATGCGAAAAAGACGAGGAATACCGCAAGAGCGGCCAACCCCAATCTCGTTATTACTTTTCTGACCTTGTTTTTAAGGTCCATGTTATTCTCCTTCCCTGCCGGGCTCCTGCCAGTTTTGAAGAGTCCAGCGTTTGCTTGATCTCAGAGAGATAAATTTAAAAACAAAATATGCCTGTAAAAAGACTTTTCAGAGCGTGTGCTCTGAAACAATTGCCATGCTTGCCGGATAAACCCCTTTTCCTGACAATAATCTCCTCCTCTCCAAAATCATTTTTCTTTTCGCTGCAATTATCAGGCAAAAAGATGTCGGGCAAATTACCGTTTTATTTCGTTGTGTTAAATTCATGCTACAAACATGTTACAGAACAGACTGCTACAGAATATTCATAGGCAAATGCAAAATGGCAGCGGAGGATGAAAACAATAAAAAAGCCTCCGGAATTTAGTCTCCGGAGGCTTAAGGGATTTATGAAGCTGATGCTATCTCAGCAGCACTTTTTTGTCAGTTCCCTATTTTATTTATGTCAGGGGTTTTCGCCTTTTTGCTTCGAAAGCGACTCTGCCTCGATGTAGATGCGCAGGCATTCGGGATAAGCGCTCTGTATATTTGTCTCTATCCGGCGTATGGCGTCGTGTATCTGTTCGGCAGTAGTGCCTTTCTTGAAACAAACACCCAGGTTCACAAGCAAATCATTCGGCCCCATATACATGGTAAGGATACCTGAAGCCTTTTCCACAGCAGCGTCCGATTCCACGCGCCTGCGTATATCTGCCAGTGTTTGAGCATCCACGCCTTCGCCAAGCAGAAGGCTCTTGGTTTCAAAAGCCAGAATGAACGCCACGCTCATGAGAAGCAGCCCGATGGCGACCGAAGCTGCGCCGTCCAGATACGGGTTTTTGAGCATATGACCGAAGAAAACGCCAAGGAAAGCAAAAACAAGGCCAAGCATGGCCGCGCTATCCTCCAGCACGACAGTATATGTGCTGGGGTCTTTGGCATTTTTTATATACTGCCAGGCGCCCTGCTTACCCCTGGCCTTGTTGAAACTCCTTAGCGCCACCGAAAACGACCAGCCTTCGATAAGAACGGAGATTGCCAGCACGATGTAGCTGGCAGCGGGATTGGAAGTCACAGCTTCCGGAGCTACATGACGGATATGTGAAATGCCTTCATAAAGCGACAGGCCGCCGCCGATGCCGAATATGGATATGGAAACCACCAGCGTCCAGAAATAAAGAGCCTTGCCGTAGCCGAATGGATGCAGTTCATCGGGCTGATGCCTGGCACGTTTCATACCGTGAAGCAATAGTCCGCCGTTGCCGGTATCGACCAGCGAATGTATTCCCTCAGAAATCATAGCCGAAGAGCCTGTGATAGCTGCGGCAATAAACTTGATAACGGCTATTGCCAGATTTCCGACGACCGCCGCGACAACCGCTGTTTTGGATTCCCCATGACCTGACATACATTTATCTCCTGATTATCATTTATTATGTTACAAATCAATTCGAAAATGATAGCACTTCAATAAAAACGTGTCATCTGGGGCGGGTAGCGATTTGTCCGCTACAACAAAGAACCCCGCGTTTCAGGTGTTAAATCAACTCACTGAAAACCAATACGCCTGAAATGCAGCTGCACGCTGTATTTTCTTCAGGTATTTTCGTCGGGGTCCGTATTTGTTATAATGAGTTTATCATGGATGAAAGCATTATCACTAAAATTCCGCTGGACTATCGCTCGCCAAGACCGATTTATCAGCAGATAGCCGAAAACCTTCAGCATCTTATCGTTACTGAACAGCTTAAAGCCGGAGAGCATCTTCCTTCGGTTCGATATCTCGGCACGTTGCTCAACATAAGTCCCAATACTGTAGCCCGCGCATACATTGAACTGGAAAAAAAGCAGGTTGTCATCTCCAAACGCGGTGGAGGAACCGTCGTCGCGTCCGGTATGGAAGGACAGATGATGAAAACGGTGCGCGAGCAGCACCTCAACGACAACGTCAATGAAGATATTATCAAGATTCTAAGTCAGGGGTACACGCCTGAAGAACTGGAAGCGGCTTTTTATACGCATCTCGGACGGTGGCGTGAGGAGCGGATAATTTCAAACGAGCCCCGTGATACCCAGCCTTCGTCAACAGAAGCCAGCGATACGCTTCGCATCGTAGGCAGTGATGACATCGCGCTGAATATACTGGTAGCGCTGGGCAGACAACTCGTTAAACAGATTAAGATAGATCTCACACATGTAGGAAGCCTGAGCGGCCTGATTGCGCTCCAGGAAGAAAAGGCAGACATGAGCGGTATCCACCTGCTGGATGAAGAAACAGGTGAATACAACATACCCTTTATCAAGCGCATACTTCCGGGACGGGAAATGAATGTCGTCAATCTGGTTTTTCGCGTGCAGGGGCTGATGTTCACAAGGGGAAACCCGATGAATATAACAGGGCTGCAGGATTTATCCCGCCCTGACATCACATTCATAAACAGACAACGAGGTTCTGGAACCCGGATTTTACTCGACATGCACCTCAAGCAGCAAAAATTGAATCCGGACACCATCAAGGGTTACGAGATTGAAGTGGATAATCATTTGGCCGTTGGTCTGGCGATAGTCCAGGGGAAAGCCGAGGCCGGATTGGGCATAGAAGCGGCGGCCAAAAGTTGTGGACTTGACTTCCTGCCCCTTTTCCGTGAACGGTATGATCTGGTCATTCCTGCCAACACCTATCACAGCGAAAAATTGTCCCCGTTACTGCGCATCATTAACAGCAAGGAATTTAAAAGAATAGTCAACGAAATTGAAGGTTATGACACGTCCCAGACCGGCAGCGTTTTAACCTTCGGCTAGACATAGACAGCGCTCTTTTCCACTGGATCATCAGATTGATTTTTCCATCCGGATTATCTGCCGGTTACCACACGAGAATATATCCCCTGAATGCTTGACACACCTTTTACGGTTATTGTATCTTTATACTAATACAATGAAACAAAGATACAATCTGAAAGGGAGGTGTTGTTTGCTATTTCAAATAACCTGACGGACCCTTTTTTGTTCCCCGTCATGTATATCATTGAAAACCATAACACATTCAGCATTGTGCAGAGAGTCAGCGGAAAACAGAAACCAACCGGTTTCTCCCGGAGTATCCCCCTTTAACAAAAGCCGATGATTTTCAGAGGATACTTCTTTCATGTTGGATATGAAAATTGAAGTTCAACCCGGCTTAACGTAGCAAAACAATCAGGAAAAAATGCGTAGGAGGAAAAGATGGCAGAAAAAGCATTTTTGTACGATATATCTCTCTGCACCGCCTGTCGCGGATGTCAGGTAGCGTGCAAACAATGGAACGAACACCCGGGGGAAAAAACCAGCAACTGGGGTTCTTACGAGAACCCGAAAGAGCTTTCTCCCGAAACATGGATAAAAATGCGCTTCATAGAAATGGAGCGTGATGGCAAGCTGGACTGGAGATTCCTGCGCCAGGCTTGCCTACATTGCACCGAAGCCAGTTGTGCTACTGTTTGCCCGGTTAAAGCTATCTCTCACACTGACGAGGGATTCGTCCACATCGACCAGGAGTGGTGTATCGGCTGCGGCACTTGCACACAGGCTTGTCCGTTCAACATCCCGCATCTGGATCATCACGCCGGAACAGTCACCAAATGCAGCGGTTGCACTTCGGAAGGAAGGAACCGCATCACAGCGGGTGAACAGCCGGCCTGCATCAAGTCCTGCCCTACCAACGCCATTACTATGGGCGACAGGGAAGAACTGGTAGCGGAAGGACACAGGCGGGTTGACGCTCTGAAAGCCGCAGGCTATCCCAATGCCCTGCTTTACGGGGAAAAGGAACTGGGCGGTCTCCACGTAATGTATGTGCTCGATGATACTCCCGATGCCTATGGACTGCCGGTAAATCCGCAGCCTGCCACCAAAGATATGGTCGGCAAATGGGTGGCCGGCGTGGCAACAGCCGGGATTCTGGCCAGTTTACCGCTATTATGGATATTCCGAAGACGCGAGGAGATGCAAGCTAAATCCAGGGCCGGAGGTGAAAAATAATGAATATTTCAGAAATGGCCTGGGGAGTTACACTCTGGTTTGACCTGTGGTGCTGCGGTATAGCCAGCGCTTCTTTTCTGACAGCGTTTGTAATCAACAAACTGTGCAAAGGCACGCAAAACATTCTTATGCGCGCAGCGACATATACCGGCATCGTTTTCGCACTCACAGGCGTTATCCTGCTTCTATCCCATCTGGGGCATATCGAATGGTTCTGGCACATGTTCGTAATCGTCCGCCCCGAATCCGTACTCTCTCTGGGCGGCTGGATACTGTCCTTCTGGCTGATGGTAACCTGCATCATGGCTATACTGTGGGTTGCCAAATTCTTTTTCAACAAGCTCAAGAGCGAAGGCAACAAGTCTGTTCTTCTTGAACTCTGCGACAAGCTGACAGGAATCCTTTCATGGGTCGGCATGGTTTTCTCCATACTGCTTATCAGCTACGGCGGCGTTCTTATCGCTACCACCAGCCAGCCTCTCTGGTCTGACACGCTGCTTATGCCTGCCATATTCGTCGGCTCGGCCATGTGTACAGGTATAGGCTGGCTTATACTGGTTTCCTTCATAATGAACAAAATATCCGGTGCATCCTGGATGCGCGGTATCTCCAATTTACTTTTCGGCACAACCGACATCACGATAGACAAGGAAATTATTTCCAAGATGGTCAAGACTCTGGTAATCGCACTGGCGGCTACCCTGGTCATCCTGATCGCCTTCCTCATCTGGCTGGGCATAGCTGCTCCTGCAGCATTCAGCCAGCTTGCAACAGGCGAGATGGCGCTGTATTTCTGGGTGGGGCTGGTCTTTATCGGGCTGGTCGCGCCTCTGGCAATTCTGCTTTTCAATGGCAACAAAGGCGTTGCTTCCCGTATGGCGGTAGCGATGGTCGCTTCATCAGCCGGCCTGGCCTTAATCGGAGGGCTTATACTCAGGGCTGTCTTGCTGGTCAGCGCCCAGTTGTAAAACTAAAAACATTTGGAGGAGATTTATGCAAATAACACGCAGGCAGTTCCTAAAAAGCTCAAGCGCTGCTTTGGCTGGGGGATTGACGCTATCCGCTTTAGGGATTGATGTCACTCCTGTACGGGCCTACACTTCCGGGTTGGAGAAGATGGAAAAAATCAGGAACTCCACCCTGTCAACAACCACCTGTTGCTATTGTTCCTGCGGCTGCGGGTTGATCTGCAGCACCGATGAAAATGGCAAGGTCATCAACATCGAAGGTGATCCCGATCATCCTATCAACGAAGGCGCCCTTTGCGCCAAGGGTATGAACCTTAAGGAAACAGGCGCAGACAACCCCCATCGCCTCAAGAAGGTGCTCTATCGTGCGCCTTATAGCGCTGAATGGGAAGAGAAAGAATGGGATTGGGCGCTGGATCGCATGGCGCGCAAAATCAAGGATGTGCGTGATGCCGATTTCATGACTACCAACAGCAAAGGCCAGACCGTCAACCGGATTGAAAGCCTTGCGTTCCACGGCAGTTCCAATGTCAACAATGAAGAATGCTTCATGATGTGGGAATTTGCGAGGTCATTAGGCCTGGTGTATGTAGATCACCAGGCGCGTGTCTGACACGGCCCAACTGTACCGGCTCTGTCAGAGTCGTTTGGGCGCGGCGCAATGACCAATCACTATATCGATCTCAAGAATAGCGATGTGTTCCTGATTCAGGGCAGCAATGCTGCCGAACATCATCCCCTGGCCATGAAGTGGGTAATGAAAGCTAAAGCCAGAGGGGCCAAGATTATTCATGTCGATCCCAGGTTCACCCGCACCTCGGCTAAAGCCGACATTTATGCCAGGCTGCGTTCCGGCACGGATATCGCTTTCTTGGGCGGTATGATCAAGTATATCCTCGACAACGAGAAGTACCATAAAGACTACGTGATGAACTATACCAACGTTTCCCAGATAGTGGGAGACGGGTTTGATTTCGAAGATGGCCTTTTCGTCGGTTACAATCCTGAGACCAGGACTTACGACAAAACCAAATGGGCTTACAAGTATAACGAGGACGGCACTCCGGCAACTGATATAACCCTGCAAAATCCCCGCTGCGTTTTCCAGTTGCTTAAGAACCACTATTCGCGTTACGACCTGGCTACAGTGTCCTCCATTACAGGCACTCCGGAAGCTGATTTGCTGAAGGTGTACGAGACCTTCTCATCCACTGGAACTGCAACCAGAGCAGGAACGGTCATGTACGCTCTTGGACAGACCCAGCATACGACAGGCGTTCAAAACATCCGCACGCTTTGCATGATTCAGCTTCTGCTGGGCAATATAGGCATCGCCGGCGGCGGAGTCAATGCCTTGCGGGGTGAACCAAACGTACAGGGCTCTACCGATTTCGCCCTGCTGTATCATTATTTGCCCGGCTATCTTAAGGCGCCCAAGGCTTCACAATCTACAACTGCAGAATACCTGAAAGCCTGTACGCCCACTACCAAGGTGGCCAAATCCATAAACTGGTGGCAGAATTATCCCAAATACCTTATAAGCCTGCTAAAGACCATGTTCGATTCGGCTGCGACTGCTGAAAATGATTTCGGTTATTCCTGGTTGCCTAAAATTGACGACACCCAGAAAGCCGACTCCTTGACCATGATCGACCACATGTACAAAGGTGACATCAAGGGTTTCATCACTGCCGGCACCGATCCGTGTGTAAGCATGCCTAATGCCAACAAGCTGCGCAAGGCTATGAAAAACCTTGATTTCATGATCCACGCAAATATTTTCGACAACGAAACGGCTTCCTTCTGGAAGGGACCGGATATGGATCCCAGCCAGGTGAAAACCGAGGTTTTCCTGCTTCCAGCCTCTGCATCTATCGAAAAAGACGGAAGCCAGAGCAATAGCGGACGCTGGGTTCACTGGAATTATACCGGGGGCAAAGCCCCGGGTGACGCTATTTCGGTTGGCGAAATGTTCTGGAGACTCCAGAACAAGGTCAACGATATTTACCGGAGCGAAGGCGGAACTTTCCCTGAACCGCTGGTCAACCTTAACTCGGACTATGCCGAAAATGGGAAATGGAATGCCCTTAAGGTTTGCAAGGCTATCAATGGCTACTTCCTCAAGGATACGACCGTAGGCGGGGTTGAATACAAAAAGGGTGAGCTGGTACCCGGATTCCCCAGCCTGCAATCTGATGGTTCGACTTCTTCAGGCATGTGGCTGATGTGCGGAGCCTTCACCAAGGATGGCACCAACCTTACGACGCGCAGAGGCAAGGAAGACAAGACCGGTCTGGGCATGTTCCATGACTGGGCATGGTGCTGGCCAATGAACCGCCGCATCATCTATAACCGTGCTTCATGTGATCCAAACGGTAACCCCTGGAATCCTGACAGGGTGGTAGTGAAATGGGAAAACGGAGCATGGGTCGGCGATGTTGTCGATGGCGGCGGAGCGCCGCTCAACGATCCGAGCGGTAAACTGCCCTTTATCATGCAGGCTAACGGCATGGGCTGCCTGTATGGTCCGGGGCTGGACGATGGCCCCTTCCCCGAACAGTATGAGCCTCTGGAAGGGCCTTTTGCCCAGAACATAATGTCAGGCCAGTTGAATAACCCTGTCATCAAGCTTTACAGCGGCGAGATGGATCAGGTTGCCAATGCTTCGCCGGATTACCCCATTGTTCTGACCACCTATTCCTGCACAGAACACTGGTGCAGCGGAGCAATCACCAGATGGCAGTCCAACCTGACGGAACTTATGCCTGAAGCTTATGTGGAAATGAGCGAGGAACTGGCAGCCGAAAAAGGCATTGTCAACGGTGAGAGGGTAATCCTTGAATCAGCCCGCGGAAGTCTGAATGTGGTTGCCATGGTGACCAAACGGATGAAGCCGATGCAGTGCGGTGGCAGGACCATCCATCAGGTCGGTTCGACATTCAACTACGGATGGCTGTTCCCGAAAGACTGCGGTGATACCATTAACCTGCTTACCACTAATGTCGGCGACGCCAACGCCCAGACTCCCGAATACAAGGCGTGCATGATCAATATCCGCAAAGCGTAACAATCAAATATGTTGTTTGGCTATCGGCCTGCCTTGCTTTTTGATGGCAGGCCGATAGCGCTCTCAAAGGAAGGTTTCATGGACAAGTTAACATCAAAAAAAATGGCGGATATGGATGCCGCGTTTGAGCATATTGAAAAAGGAACCCCTGAATATAAACCTGTAGTAAGAGCGTTCAGAGAGATATTCATCAGCAGGGCTGCTCTGAAAGGCCGCATATCGCTGGAAGAGGGCGGAATAATCGAACCGCCGGATGCTGCCCGCCTTTCCGAAGGGTTCCCCTGGTTGTCTGGGGAAAAGCTGGCATCTTTCGTGGAACCATGGGGAGAAAACACGAAATCAGTGCTGCAATCTCTCATCATGGCTTTCCCTGGCATAGCTGCGGACGTGACGCGCTTGATGCAGACGTTCGATAACGGAGATAATCCGGATTTGCTGGCTTGCATAAGCGCACTGGTGGAAGGCCGTGAAGATGAACTGGCGCGTATTGCTTGCGGTTTGGGAATCGCCCCCTTAACACTGAAGTTCGTTCTGGGGCAACTGCTCAAGCCATTTGTCGAAAAAAGGACAGAGACGCTAAGCCAGCAAGTACAGGATATCGTATGGAACAGGGGTTATTGTCCGGTTTGCGGAGCATTTCCGGAGATCAGCTTCATAAAAAACAAGGAAGGGCAACGCTGGTTGAAATGCTCTCTGTGCGAACATGAATGGCAGTACGACAGAATGCTATGCCCCTATTGCGGAGAAAGAAACGAACACAAACAGCTAATTGGCGTCAGCGATAATAATAACGAATGGATAGAGGTTTGTTCAGGTTGTAACCGATACATCGTTGCAATCGATTTAAGGAATCAGGCAGATACCGTAAAAGAAGTGGCCGCTGTCGGTATGATACATCTTGATCTGCTGGCACAGAACAAGGGGTTCATCCCTGTAGCTGAGTGCGCATGGAACCTGTTCATTCCAAACAAATCAACGCCGATTTGTTGCTAAAAAATCGCGGCTCTTCAGCAAGCAGGGCGAAACGGAATAAATAAAAAGAGTTTTTCACGATTCTTATAGTCGAGGTTTTCAAAAAAGGATCTGTTAATGATAGACACAAAGGTTTTTGTCAAGGATACATGCTCTGTCACCCGAATCGGCAGCTATACCCGTGAAGAGTATTTAGAACGGATACGCGCTTTTCATGGTTATGCGGCTCCAGGAGTAATTGTCGGAGGCATTATGGTAGATATGGCCATGGAGCGCATGACTCCCGGAGTGCCATACGATGCCATCTGCGAAACGGCCTCCTGCCTGCCGGATGCCGTTCAGATACTTACGCCGTGCACCATTGGTAACGGCTGGATGAGAATTATCAATCTTGGGCGTTATGCCGTAAACCTGTACGATAAATACAAGGGTGATGGCGTACGCGTATCTCTTGACACGCAGAAACTTCATGATTGGGATGAACTCGAAGCCTGGTTTTTGAAACTCACATCCAAAAAGGAACAAAATTCCGAATTGGTAGAAGCCCAGATCTGGCAGGCGGGCAGAAGCATATATTCACTGGAAGCCATCAACATCAAACAATCCTATCTTACCAGGCATTCCAAGGGCGCAATAGGCATTTGCCAATCCTGTGGGGAGGCTTTCCCTAAAAAAGACGGGGAAATCTGCCTGGGTTGCCAGGGAGGATCTCCTTTCCAAAAACTCCAGGCATAATATCAGCCGAATCAGCACTCTACTTATGTAAAATGATTCTCCCCGATGCGAGCATCGGGGTATTATGGTAAAGAGCTTGCGTTTTTCGCCGCAAGCGGCCGGGGTATTAACTTCCTGAAGAAGAATACCTATCGACACATATAGCCATGTTATGACTGGTATCCAAAAGGCAGCAGCAAACCGATTCGATGAAAGAATAACCGGTAGTCCAATACATCTATTAAAATAAAGCTCTGCTAGCAATTTGTTATCCAAAACAAGAAAAGCCCCCGCTTTGGGGGCTTTTTAGCTTTGGAGAAAATGTTTGGTAGCGCATACGATACGAAAGAAAGAACCTCATAGCATTCTTATTTATTTGAAAGTAATGAGATAACAGGATTCAAGAATGGTAACCTACTGCGCATGAAAGGTATAAACATTACTCAACATTCACACTCTACCAGAGCGATTAATACGCGCTAATTCCAACCACTTGCCCTGGCAAACAATCTCATTTAATAGTTGCCATCGCAAGCCTGGTTGATATTGAATTTGATGGTGAGGTTGATTTGGATGAGGCAAAATAGTATTGCTATGGGCTATTTCCAGCTATATAATTTGAATTAAGGCTAACACTGTATTTATAACAAACCCTGTGGTATTTACTCTCACGTGTATTAGATAGGGGAGAGAAGACAATCAAGCATCTTATTGAACAATGTTGTTTTTCAAGCTGTCTTTTAATTTTATATGGCTATACTTCTTATGGGGTGCATTTTTACAGTAACGCTGAAAGGATGCATAGATAAGCTTTGTTAACCGTACCATTTCCGCCTAACCCACTTGATGTCTGGACCATTGCACATATGCTTGTCGGGATCACGATGGGTGCCTTTGGTTTTAAAAGATGGTTCGCTTACCCGCTTAAGCTAGTGTGGGAAATATACCAGCTTTATACCCATTATCATCCTCACGATGTCCCGCTTGGTGATATGTGGATCAATTCTTTATTGGACACCATTGCCTTTGCTATCACCTATGAAATTGCCCTGTTCTTTGCCGGTCGGGTTGCCCGTTCAAACTGGTGGCGCCGGATATCTCCGAGCATAAAATACCTGGCAGCTTTTACTATACTTAATTTTGGTGGTGCGTTTGTAATGGGATTTGACCTCAAGCCTTCCATTCCGCCTGATCTCTGGCAACTCTCGATTGTGCCATTTCCATTAGTATGGTGCCCGGGCATTGCTGCACTCATTGTACGCGTCTTGATCTCTAAAGAAGGCTTTGCCGATATTGGCTGGGCTTTAAATTGGAAGCTCAAATGGCCTTATTACATCACTGCAGTTACTTTACCCGTATTCTTTGCTGTTGCTGCTATAACCCTTTTGCCAACTTCAAGCTTCGTATTACCAACCTGGCTTCAAATATCCGCTGGTTCAGATTCACAACTGATAAAACATTTCTATCTTTTTACCCAACTGCTGATATTCAGCATAGTTATGACCGCTATTATGTTTGGCCAAGAGTTCGGCTGGCGCAGTTATTTTCAGGCGCGCTTGTTTAAAGGAAAGCCTTTGCTGGCGGCTGTCATCACCGGACTCGTTTGGGGACTGTGGCTCATTTTGATTACCTGGCGAGCTTATCGGTTGCCAATTCTGGGAACTCCAGAGTTATATTATATCCTTCTGGTTACCATATCATTATCGATAATCCTGGGATGGATGAAAGCTAAGACCAATAGTATCTGGGCACCGAGCCTGTTTTGTGGCACCGTTTCTGCCATCGGTGGTTCGTTGATTTGGGCACCAGTGTATATTCAAGCAAAAACAATATCCATAAGCCCATTGGGAATATGGGTTTTTATACCTCTTATATGCCTATGCCTTTTTGTTGTTATTGATGAACTCCGCAACAGGAATAAAGCATCAAGCCAGCATGAGATGGAATATCCGATTACCCAAAGCGAAAAGGCATCCAGAATAGCGAACAGATAGACAAAACCAGTCCGTATACGGATATAGGTAATATCGGCTAGCCATACCTGAATGACATCCTCCCCGACGCAAGCATCGGGGTATCACAATATACACTTTGCGCCTGTTTTACCGGATTCGCCGCAAGCGGTGGGGAATTAGACCCTAATGAGATTAACGCCAATTGGGCAAAATTAAACCCTCGGATTCTGGCACTTTAGCCGTAATATCGAGGGTTTTTAATGGTATTGGTAGC
>CAYRSY010000003.1:38973-40447 GCA_964427105.1 uncultured Dehalococcoidales bacterium | reverse complement strand
GAAAGTTTTATGACTCCGTCCTGGTGAATCCCCGATTGGTGGCGGAAGGCATTAGTACCTACTATTGCCTTGTTGGGTTGCACCGTGAATCCGGTCAGTTCGCTTACCAGGCGGCTGGCGCTGTATATCTGCTGTGTTTTAATATTCGTCGTCAGATTGAATAAATCGCTACGGGTAGCGATAGCCATCACAACTTCTTCCAATGCGGCATTGCCGGCGCGCTCACCGATGCCGTTGATGGTGCATTCTATCTGTCTTGCCCCTGCTTTCACCGCTTGCAGGCTATTTGCCACAGCCAGCCCCAGATCATTATGACAATGGACACTTACCACCGCTTTATGAATATTGCCGACGTTCTCAAATATATTCTTTATGAAATTGCCGAATTCTTCCGGTATGGCATAGCCTACCGTATCCGGTATATTAACCGTAGTTGCTCCGGCGTCAATAACATCGGTGACCAATTGGTAGATAAATTCCGGATTGGAGCGGCTGGCATCCATGGGGGAAAATTCGATGTCCGAGGTATGCCGTTTGGCATGCGCCACCATGGCAACCGCCATTTCGTGTACCTGCTCACGGCTTTTCTTTAATTGGTGCATCATGTGTATGTCTGAAGCCGAGATGAACACATGAATACGCGGCTGGACGGCTTCCTTGATAGCATCCCAGGCGGCGTCTATATCGGCGGTAACAGCCCGCGCCAGACCGCATATAGCGCTTTGCTTGATTTCGCTGGCGATACGTTTTACAGCTTCAAAATCCCCCGGCGAACTGATGGGGAATCCTGCCTCTATTATATCTACCCCCATCCGCTCCAGATGGTGGGCTATCTCCAGCTTTTCTTGTACATTTAAAGAACTTCCGGCAGCCTGTTCACCGTCTCTTAAAGTAGTATCAAATATAATGACTTTATCCATAAATCCCTCCTTGAGATTCTCTCCTTACTTAATATGCCGGGGCAGAAACCCCTCTCTTCACAGAGAGGGGTAAATAAGGATGAGCTTATCTCTGCCGGCCAGAGCATTTGTGCTCCGGGGCTTGCGGTAGTTTATGGTGTAAAAGCCAGCTTTTTTCAAAGTGTCTCCGGTTATTTAGATTCTTTCAGCCAGGGCATCATCTCACGAAGTTCTTCTCCGACCTCTTCTATAAGATGGTCGCTTTCAATGCGCTTAAGTGCGTTATATACCGGACGGCCTGCCTGATTCTCAAGTATCCATTCTCTGGCAAAACGTCCATCCTGTATTTCTTCCAATATTTCAGCCATCTCATCCAGCACGGTTTCATTTACAATGCGTGGGCCGCGTGTATAGTCACCGTATTTAGCGGTATCGGAAATGGAGTTACGCATGTACGCAATTCCGCCTTTATATATGAGGTCCACAATAAGTTTAAGCTCGTGCAAACATTCAAAGTAAGCAACTTCGGGCTGATACCCGGCCTCAACCAGTGTTTCAAATCCTGCCTTAATCAA
>CAYRSY010000003.1:3134-38873 GCA_964427105.1 uncultured Dehalococcoidales bacterium | reverse complement strand
CCGAATCCCTTTAGCAGATTATACAACGAACTTACTTTGGCTTCATCCCCCGTGACTTCTACGGTTACCGAATCTACAGCAACGTCCACAATTTTTGCGCGGAATATATCTACTATTTGCATTATCTCGCTGCGTGTTGCGGGCGAGCTTTTCACTTTTACAAGGGCAAGTTCTCTTGTTATTGTTGTTTCACCTGTAATGTCGGAAACCTTGATGATATCGATAACCTTATCGAGCTGTTTGCGCACCTGTTCTATGAGAGTCGTAGCGCCATCGACCACAATGGTCACACGGGAAACATTAGGCACTTCTGAAGCTCCAACAGCAATGCTTTCAATATTGAAACCTCGGCGACGGAACAAGCTTGCCACACGATTAAGAACTCCCGGTCTGTCAGCTACAAGCGCTGTTATAATGTGCTGCGACGAGACCATGCCGGCACCTCCTTTTTAGGCTCTTCAATGAACTCGTGCAGAGATGCCCCCGGAGGAACAAAGGGATAGACATTCTCCTCCGGCTCAACCTCAAAATTCAAAATATACGGGCCCTCGATAGCCATGGCTTTTTGCAGTGCAGGGATTACTTCTTCAGCAGTTTTTACGTTTTGTGCAGGAATACCATAAGCATCGGCCAATTTTACGAAATCAGGGCAATGAAGAGGTGTCGCCATGTAACGTTTTTCGTAAAATAGCTGTTGCCATTGCCTTACCATTCCCAGATAATTGTTGTTGAGAATGGCAATTTTTATGCCGATATTATCTCTGGCAATTGTAGATAATTCCTGAATTGTCATTTGCAAGCTGCCGTCTCCGGCAATGCACCATACCGTTTCTTTGGGTTTGCCAACTTTAGCCCCCATTGCAGCAGGCAATTCGAATCCCATCGTCCCCAGTCCGCCTGAAGAAATAAAACTATTTGGTTTGTCATAGAAAAAATGCTGTCCGGCAAACATCTGGTGTTGACCCACACCGGTTACAATTAGCGCGTCTCCCTGTGTGACTTCCCATATTTTTCTGATAACATATTGAGGCAGCAGTCCTTCACTATTCCTGATAGAGAGTGACGGATGGTCTTTCCGCCAAGTATCTATTTGATGCAACCATTCGGCATGTTCTAATGGTAATAACAGCTTGTTAAGGGCTTTCAATACTGTTTTGGCGTCGCCAACAATCGGTACATCCACATGTACATTTTTGCCGATTTCTGCGGGATCAATATCAATATGTACTATCTTTGCATGAGGAGCAAACCCGCTTACCTTGGCAGTAGCACGATCATCAAAACGCATTCCAACAGCTATAAGCAGGTCGCAATCGGTTATGGCCATATTTGCATATGCCATGCCGTGCATTCCAAGCCATCCGTAAGAAAGCACATGTGATTCGGGGAAACAACTAATACCCAACAGCGTAGTTATAACAGGTATCTGAGCCGTTTCAGCCAAAGTCTTAAGCTCTTCGAACGCTCCTGAAATAATAACGCCACGGCCCGCAAGTATTACCGGCTTTTTAGCAGCGGCAATAAGCTTTCCCGCTTTAGAAATTTGCGATGGATGCCCTGATAGCGTCGGTTTATATCCTGGAAGGTCTATTTTAGCTGGATAATTGAACTCGGTTTGTTCTACCTGTATATCCTTGGGCAAATCAATCAGAACAGGACCAGGGCGGCCTGTACGCGCGAGATAGAAAGCTTCTTTTATTATTGCAGCCAGCTCCGTTATGTCCGTGACCAGATAATTATGTTTCGTAATAGGAAGCGTGATCCCTGTAATATCTATTTCTTGAAACGCATCCTTCCCGATAAACGGACGTCCTACCTGTCCAGTTATTGCAACCATGGGAGTCGAATCCAGATAGGCGTCAGCTATTCCGGTTACCAGATTGGTAGCACCCGGACCTGATGTCGCAAAACACACGCCTACCTTGCCAGTTGCGCGCGCATAACCTTCGGCAGCGTGCGCCGCTCCTTGTTCATGGCCTGTCAATATATGTTGTATCTGCGGATATTGAGTTAAAGTATCATAAAGTGGCAGTATCTGGCCACCAAGAATGCCGAAAACAACATCGACTCCCTCTTTTATCAGCCCCTCACAAACAATTTGTGCTCCGGTCTTTTTCATTTCTGTATGCTCCTAAGACAGCACTGCGCCGCGACTTGCCGAAGTTACCTTCTCTACATAGCGGGCAAGATAACCACTGGAGACACGGGGCTGGAAATTTTCAACACGTGTCATACGCTGCGCGATTTCATCATCAGATAACTTTACGTTTAACTTGCAATTTGGGATGTCAATCTCTATGATGTCTCCCTCGCATATAGCGGCTATAGGGCCTCTGAGCGCTGCTTCTGGTGCTACATGCCCTATGGAAGCACCCCGGCTGGCCCCTGAAAAACGCCCATCAGTTATCAGCGCTACAGATTTATCCATACCCATGCCTGCCAAAAGCGATGTCGGGGTCAACATTTCACGCATTCCCGGGCCGCCTTTTGGCCCTTCATAGCGGATTACAACCACATCTCTGGAATTTATCTTTTTCTCCATTATGGCTTTAGTGGCTTCATCCTCAGAATCAAAAACGCGGGCGGGGCCCTGATGCTGCATCATTTCAGGCGCCACAGCAGAACGTTTCACTATCGCTCCTTCTGGCGCGATATTACCGAATAGTATGGCTAATCCTCCCTTGTTGGAGTAAGCGGTTTCTTCAGTGCGTATAACATCCGTATCATTAATCATTGCTTGCGCGATAAGCTCGGCAACCGTTTTCCCCGATACTGTTTTTACATCAAGATTGAGCTTGTGCTCAAGCCCTTTCATTACTGCCTGAATACCTCCGGCGTTATCCAGATCTTCAATATGATACTTGCCACCTGGCCTCAGGCTGGCAAGACACGGCGTTTTTTCACTTATGGCATTTATACGGTCCAGAGTAAACTCAACACCCGCCTCATGAGCTACTGCCATTAAGTGAAGCACTGAATTCGTGCTTCCGCCAAGTGCCATATCCACAATGAAAGCATTTTCCACCGATTTGTCGTTGATTATGTCTTTAGGTGTGACATTATCAACCAGTAATTTCATTACCTGTTCACCTGCCTGCCATGCCAGTTTATAACGGCGCTCGTCTACCGCGGGGATAGTGCCATTGCCGGGTAACCCCATCCCTAACGCTTCAGTGAGACAATTCATGGTGTTAGCGGTAAACATGCCGGAACAGGATCCGCAACCGGGGCAGGCAACATTTACCAGATTCTCCAGGTCGGTTTCGTTCATTCCTTTGTTGAGAACCTTACCTACGCCTTCAAATACAGAATTAAGATCAACCTTCGCTATTCCCTCTTTGGTTTCCAGATTGCCTGCCAGCATAGGACCTCCAGAAACAAATATAGAGGGAATGTTAAGGCGGGCAGCCGCCATCAACATGCCTGGAATTATCTTGTCGCAATTCGGTATAAACACAAGCGCATCGAACTGGTGTGCCTGTGCCATTGTTTCAATGGTATCTGCTATTAATTCTCGTGATGGGAGGCTGAACTTCATGCCTGCATGATTCATCGCTATCCCATCGCAAACAGCAATAGTGTTGAATTCGAAAGGAACTCCACCGGCATGGCGTATGCCTTCTTTAACAGCCTGTGCCAGCTCACGCAGGTGAATATGACCGGGGACGATTTCCGTGAAACTGTTGACTACCCCGATAAAAGGGCGCTGCATTTCTTCTTCTTTTACACCTACAGCATGGAGTAAAGAACGGTGAGGAGCTCTCTCTATGCCTTTTTTTACAACATCACTTTTCATTGTCGTCTCCGAAAATCAAAATAAAATCACTATGGGCTAAATATACTTCCAAAACATATTAAAAGAGACTTTTAAAATATCACAGGCATAAACAGAGTGTCAAGGAATTCAATCGCCTTAGCATATGAAGATAATTCAACAGTTCTCTATGCCGGCTATTTTGTCCAGTCGTTTCTGATGCCGTCCTTTTTCATAGACAGATGTAAAAAAAACATGAAGTATTTCAGGAATATCAATTGTTTTTTCTGCTCCCAAACACAAAATATTGGCGTTATTGTGCAATCGTGCACGTTCAGCCATAAAACTATCGCAGCATAGAGCTGCACGAATACCTTTGATCTTGTTGGCAGCTATACTCATGCCGATACCCGTGCCGCAGATTAATATGCCGTATTCCGCCTGGCCGGAAATAATCTTTTGTCCGACGCTTATCGCAATATCCGGATAATCTACGCTATTCGCGTTATAAGCGCCGCAATCAATCGGTTCGTATCCCATATCAGTCACATGCCTGATTATGCTATCTTTCAATATCAGTCCGCGATGGTCACTGCCAATAGCTATCTTCATATTTCCTCTAGTAAATCCGGCAAAACTTTTCGATTGCTTTCCTTGTTACGGCACCCTGCCTGATAATAGTTGGTTTATCCATGCTCATATCAATTATCGTTGATTCAATTCCGCCGGGGGTTCTGCCCGCATCAATTATGAGTTCAACTTCACCACCAATTTGCGTGAATACTTCCTGTGCGGTTGTCGGACTGGGCTTGCCATGAATATTGGCGCTTGTTCCAACCAGTGGAACTCCGACCCCTTTAACTATCTCTATTGCAAGTGGATGTGCGGCGATTCTTACGGCTACAGTAGATTTTCCCCCTGTTACGATATCCATAACAAATGGCGTCTTATTAAAAACCAGCGTTAATGCGCCCGGCCAGAATTCTCGCATCAAATCTTTAGCGATATCGGAAACCCCGCAGGCTACCAGACTAATATCATCCGCTGCAGCCAGCAATATTGGTAAAGCCCGAGTAAAAGGTCTTCGTTTTATCTCGTAAACTTTTTTAACGCATTTCACGTCGTTAACAGGCGCGCCCAGTGCATATACGGTATCAGTCGGAAAAGATACGGGCGTTCCTGTTTTGAGCAAGCCAATGCCTTCCTGAATAATTTCCGGGGTGACCTGACGCATTGAATGCAAGCCTGTTTTCTCTCCTGAATTACTTGACCGCTAGTATAGCATAATGATAATCTACAACATAAAATTATGATTGAAGATAATAAAAGCCAACAAACGGAAAATACTCATCGCGTACGCACAAGCGGAGACTTAGAGGTCTCGGCTTATCTGGAAATCGCAAAAGAAAAAGGCGGACAGCAACCGGTAACTGCTGGCAAGGCTGTATCAGGCGCTGAACGGGAAGCTATTGTCGTCATTGATTTTGGATCTCAATACAGCTTGCTGATCGCCCGCCGCATACGTGAAATGCATGTTTATTGTGAACTTGTGGCACATGACACTCCCTGGGAAAAGATAGCTGCGCTTAACCCCAAGGGGTTTATACTTTCCGGCGGCCCTTCAAGTGTATATGAACCAGATGCTCCCATGGCGCCATTATATATATATGAGAAGCATCTTCCGGTGTTAGGTATTTGTTATGGTATGCAAGTACTGGCCAAACAACTGGGAGGACGCGTGGCATCAGGGCAAAGGAAAGAGTATGGGCATGCCGTTTTGCATATTGGTGACATAAGCTCACCTCTCTTTTCCGGATTGCCTGAATCTTCTCCTGTATGGATGAGCCATGGCGACCGTATAGAAGAAATGCCTCAGGGATTCAAACCGCTAGCCTATACAGAGAATTCTCCGGTTGCGGTTATGGGCAACGAACACAACATATACGGGCTGCAATGTCACCCTGAAGTAGCCCATACTCTATACGGAGCCGCCATCCTTAAGAATTTCGTTTACAATATATGTCATTGCCAGGGCAACTGGACAATGGACAATTTTATAACAGAAAGCATGATCCGTATTAATGACCAGGTAGGCAATCGAAAGGTAATTAGCGCCATCTCTGGAGGAGTCGATTCCTCTGTGGTGTCCACGTTAATTCACCATGCCATAGGAGATCGTTTAACCTGCATATTCGTCAACAACGGCCTGTTGCGTCGGGAAGAAGCCGACCGTACTCTCGAGGTTTTCCGCAATAACCTACACATGAATATTATCTATATAGATGCTGCGGATCGTTTCCTTGAACGATTGAAAGGGATCACCGATCCGGAAACCAAGCGCAAAGCTATTGGAAGTGAATTCATAAGAGTATTTGAGGAAGAAGCTTTAAAACTGGGAAAGATAGATTTTCTGGCGCAGGGCACACTTTATCCCGATGTCATTGAAAGCACATCATCCGTGAGTTCCGCATCTGCAAAGATAAAGACTCATCACAATGTAGGCGGGTTGCCTTCAAATATGACTCTAAAACTCATTGAACCTTTGCGGTATCTTTTTAAAGATGAAGTACGTCAGGTAGGAGTTGAACTGGGATTGCCGGAAGAAATGGTCTGGCGTCAGCCTTTCCCGGGTCCAGGATTGGCCATCCGGATTATCGGCGAAGTTACGCGAGAGAAGCTTGAAATACTCAAGGCCGCTGACTGGATTGTAATGTATGAAATAAAGAAAGCAGGCCTTTATCGCCAGTTGTGGCAAAGTTTTGCCATTCTTACTGACGTTAAAAGTGTAGGCGTTATGGGTGATTTCCGTACCTACGGTTATATTGTAGCTGTGCGGGCGGTTACCAGTAACGATGCCATGACTGCTGATTGGGCGCGTTTGCCTTATGATGTATTGGCAACTATATCTTCACGTATTGTAAATGAGGTTCCTGGTGTTAACCGTGTGGTGTATGACATTACATCCAAACCACCTGGCACCATAGAATGGGAATAAACAGGTTAAAAGCATGGTTATTATGGGTAAAGGCCGCACTTATGAACCTGAGACATGCGCCGGAGCTATCCGTAAAGCGCTTGAAAAATCCGCGGGCAGGGCTACCGCCGAAGAACTTTTCAACCATGTACAACGCCTCGGTCACTGGACAGACGATAGTATATGGCAGGAGATGATGTCCCACACTGTAAATCTACCTCCTTCATACCATCATTATGCTTTGGTTGTCCCCGCTCAACGTTTTCTTTTTCTACGCGAGGATGGTAATTACGAATTATACGATCCTTCCTGGCATGGATATTACCAGTCAGGGAAAAGAACAATCTAAATATTGTTAGGACAGGGAATACTCTGAAAGTTTTAGTCATAGGCAGTGGCGCTAGAGAACACGCTATAGTCTGGAAGTTGTCCCGAAGCAGAAAAATAGAACGTATATTTGTTGCTCCGGGTAATGCAGGCACGGCGCTAATTGCGGATAATCTTGCGATTGAGGCTACGGATATTAATGCGTTAATAGCTGCCGCGCGCCAGAATAAAGTGGATTTCACTTTCGTAGGGCCGGAAACGCCATTAGCTGCAGGAATTGTTGATGAATTTCAGTCAAATGGGATGGCTATCTTCGGTCCGAATAAAAAAGCAGCTCTTATCGAAGCCAGCAAAGTATTCACAAAAGACCTCCTGCATAAATATGGAATACCCACGTCACGAAGCCACAGTTTCTCGAACTTTGATAGTGCTGCCGATTATGTAAAGGCTCAAACTCCTCCTGTTGTTATCAAGGCAAATGGACTAGCCGCCGGTAAGGGCGTAATCATAGCTCAAAGCATTGAAGATGCAGTAGCTGCGTTGCGGGCAATGATGCAGGCTAAGGAATTTGGAAATGCCGGTGAAGAAGTAGTCGTTGAAGAATATTTAACCGGCAGGGAGATGAGCATTTTCGCCTTTTCAGATGGATTATCTGTGTCTCCGCCTATAACCGCCTGCGATTACAAGCGTGTGTTTGATGCTAACCAGGGCCCGAATACAGGAGGCATGGGAAGCTTTTCACCTCCAGATTTTTACACAGAGGAACTTGGCGAGAGAGCAATGCATGAGATAATGCGCCCGACTATTAAAGCTCTTTCTGTTGAAGGTGCCCCATATTCCGGCGTATTGTATGGTGGGTTAATGATAACATCTACTGGCCCGAAGACCATAGAGTTCAATTGCCGTCTGGGAGATCCTGAAACTCAGGTTATAATGCCAAGACTGGATACAGATTTAGCGGATATTGCGCTGGCTGTTATCGATCGTCGTTTGGACAGGCAAAAAATTGTATGGAGTGAAAAAGCCTGTGTCGGAGTGGTTATGGCATCCGGCGGTTATCCAGGAAGCTACAAAACAGGATTCCCAATCAGCGGACTTGATGATCTTGATGAAGATATTATAATTTTCCACGCTGGCACAAAAATGAATTCTTCCGGCAAAATACTAACTGCAGGCGGACGGGTATTAACAGTTGTCGCTACTGGGAAAAACCTGTCAGAAGCAAGCCTAAAAGTATATAATAATATTTCGCGTATCAAATTTGAAGGCGCGCATTACCGCACAGATATCGCACTTTTTAATTCATAGCGAGGTGGAATATGGCAAAGGTAGCTGTGATTATGGGCTCCAAATCAGACAGTGAAACAGTTCAACCATGTCTTGAAATCCTTGCAAATCTCGGCATTGATTATGAAGTTAAAATAATATCAGCGCATCGTACTCCAGAAAAAGCCCGTCAATTTGGACAGAGCGCCCGGGAACTTGGTGTGGAAGTTATAATTGCCGCTGCCGGCGGAGCCGCTCATCTGCCGGGGGTAATGGCGAGCTGGACAACATTGCCTGTAATTGGCATTCCCATCGCCTCCAGTGAATTAAAAGGCGTGGATGCTCTTTATGCTATTGTACAAATGCCGGCGGGGATACCTGTAGCCACTGTGGCTATAGGTAGTGCCGGCGCCAAAAACGCTGCTTTCCTTACTGCAGAGATATTGGGGCTTAAATATGAAAATATACGCTTGGCTTACGATCAATACAGACAGGGATTAGCCAACGGATAAGGGGAATCTTATATGATAGAACGTTACAGCCGCCCTGAAATGAAACGGGTTTGGTCTGATGAAAACAAATATAATAAATGGCTTGATGTCGAGATTGCTGTTTGTGATGCATGGACTGAAACCGGCCGTATTCCTCGTGCAGACCTGCCGAAGATAAAGATGGCACGTTGCAACCATAAACGAATGCTTGATATTTTGGCCGAAACTCATCATGACATGACTGCTTTTCTGGGTGCGGTTTCAGAAAGTATTGGCCCGGAATCACGTTTTATCCATATGGGACTTACCTCTAACGATGTTATGGATACGGCGCTTTCCTTGCAGCTTGTAGAAGCTTCCAGGATATTAAGCCGTGATTTGAAGGAACTTGTTGAGGCGCTGGCAGTGCTTGCCATCAAACATAAATATACTCTGATGATTGGACGCACGCATGGAATACATGCTGAACCCACGACCTTTGGGCTGAAACTGGCGTTATGGATGGAAGAAATGCAGCGTAACAGGCATCGCCTCGATGAAGCTGTAAAAATTATAGCAGTCGGAAAAATATCAGGGGCTGTAGGAACATATGCTACTGTTCCGCCTGAGATTGAGGAAATCGCTTGTGCAAGGCTGGGGCTTACGCCCGCGCCTATTTCTAACCAGATCTTGCAGAGAGACCGTCATGCTCAGTTTGTTACCACTTTGGCGATTATCTCGGCTTCGCTGGAAAAATTCGCCACAGAAATAAGATTACTGCAAAAAACAGAATCTCGCGAAGTGGAAGAACCGTTTCAGGAAGGGCAGACAGGTTCTTCCTCCATGCCTCACAAACGCAACCCTGAATTATGCGAAAGAATCTGCGGAATGGCCCGTCTTATGCGCGGATATGCGGTGACCTCCATGGAAAATGTGGCATTGTGGCATGAGCGCGACATCAGCCACTCTTCTGCGGAGCGAATCATTCTGCCTGACGCGTGTCTTTTGCTTGATTACACCCTGTCAATATTTACAATGATAATAAGCGGGTTAAATATATATCCCAAGAATATGAAAAAAGACCTTGAGATTACCAAGGGACTGGTATTCTCGCAGAGAGTCATGCTGGCGCTTATAGATAAGGGAATATCCCGCCAAGAGTCTTACAAGTTCGTGCAGCGTAATGCTATGGAAAGCTGGCGGAGCGGTAAAAAGTTCCTGTCATTATTGGAAGCTGATGAAGAGCTTATGCAACGCATATCGAAGGCTGAACTGGAAGCTATTTTTGATTACAGTTTCTATCTGACCCATGTGGATGCTATTTTTAAGCGTTTAGGCCTTACGGAAACTCAGTGGAAAAACAAAATGACGCGCGTTGCTAATCACAAACTTGCGCCCGGAGCGATATAAAAGTGTGCCAGGAAAATAGTGTCTTACTGAATAGCGAGCTGAATTTGCCCTCTTTTATCAGTGGCAAGGTCAGGGATACATACGATTTGGGGAATTATTTGCTAATCGTGGTTACAGACCGAATATCAGCTTTCGATGTTGTGCTGCCATGCGGTATTCCTAATAAGAGCAAAGTGCTTAATCAGATTTCAGCCTTCTGGTTTGAAAAAACATCGCATATAATACCTAACCATGTCATAGAAACTGTTACCGAAAAATCTGACCTTAATAGCTACCTGCCCGAAGATGCTGAAATAGTTTTTCCTTCGTATTTGAACGGCCGTTCCATGGTTGTAAAAAAGGCAAAGCGGTTATCCATAGAATGTGTCGTAAGAGGATATCTGGCAGGTTCCGGCTGGGCGGAGTACAAAAAACAGGGCACAGTCTGTGGAATAAGATTGCCTGCCGGGATGGTGGAAAGCCAGGAATTGCCTTGCCCGATATTTACGCCGACTACCAAGGCTGTTTCAGGGCATGATATGCCCATGTTGTTTGATGACGTCACCCGCATGCTGGGAAAGGAACTTGCTGAAGATGTGAAAGCGGTTTCACTGAGAATCTATTCATATGCCCGTGATTACGCGAAAACCCGTGGATTTATCATAGCCGATACCAAGATGGAATTCGGACTTGAAGACGGAAAACTTATACTGATTGATGAATTGTTAACGCCTGATTCCAGCCGTTTTTGGGATATCGGACAGTACAAAGTCGGGCAACCTCAGGACAGCTTTGATAAACAGCCAGTACGCGACTGGTTGGAAAGATTAGGGTGGAACAAGGAACCGCCGGGACCTGTGCTGCCGGATGATGTGATCTTGAGCACTCAGAAAAGATACGAAACAGCCTTCGTAAAATTGACAGGTAAAGAACTCAAATAACTTCAGGTAATATAGTATTAGCCAGAATTATATGACCTCCGCCACGTATTGATGATAACTTAGTCGTGGTAATTATCTGCCCAATTACGGATACAATATGCTCGACGCCGTTCAGACACAGATGATTATCCCTCCATCCATTCTTTCGTGGAGGGCAATTCATTTTGCCTGCGCTCATCTATTCGCGTCGCTTTATCAAGCGCCTTACCCAACGCCTTGAATATGGCTTCAGCCTTGTGATGGTCGTTAGTTCCATAAATAGTGCGGGCATGTAAGTTCATCCGCCCTTCTATAGCGAAGGTTTCCAGAAAATGGCGTATTAAATCAGTTGGGAAGCCCATCATATCGTTATCCGAGAATGAAAGGTCGAGGACACAATATCCTCTGCCTGATATATCCAGCGCGACATTTGATAGAGCATCGTCCATAGGTACTGTTGCATCGGCCATGCGCACTATGCCGCGCCGTTCTCCCAGAGCGTCTAGAAAAGCTTTTCCCATGCAGATTGCTACGTCCTCAACCAGATGATGGGCATCGTCTCCCGTGGCAGATACTTTCAGATCAAAGGAACCGTGCCTTGCCAGTTGCGAAAGCATGTGGTCAAACATGCGTATTCCTGTGACAGTCTCATAACGGCCGGTTCCATCGATGTTAAGTTCAAGGTTAATGCTGGTTTCATTGGTTTCCCGTTTAATAACAGCTTTGCGTTCTGACATTGTATCATCCTCCGATTTCTTTTAGTGCCGCCAGTAAACTGTCATTTTCTTCAGGCCTTCCTACGCTGAAACGAATACAGTTCTTCAGCCTGGCATCGGCATAATAACGCACCAATATTCCCTTATCTTCAAGCATTTGTTGTAATTCTCTGGCGTTGCCTTTAAGCACGTCGCACAGGATGAAGTTTGATTTGGATGGATACGGCTTTAGCCAATTGATTTTGCTGAATTGCGCAAATAGTTTCTCTCTTGCTTCCACTATTTTTTTAACATTACCCATCAAATAATCCATGTCTTGAAAAGAAACTCTTACAGCTTCCAGAGCCGCCATGTTGACATTATAAGGGTCTCGGATACCGTTAAGGTAATTTGCGATGCATAGCGGGAAAATGCCGTAACCTACGCGTAGTCCTGCCAGTCCGCACCATTTGGAGAATGTGCGTAATACCATTATATTGGCGAATTCAGACATCAAAGGCAAAGCTGATTCGCCAGTAAATTCATAATAGGCTTCATCAACCACCAGCGGAACACCTGTTGCAGCCAGTATGCGTATTTCGTCCTGCGATGTCATTGTGCCCGTGGGATTGTTGGGATTGGCTAAAAAGATAAGCCGCGTTTTATCGTTTATGGCTTTTTTTATAGCAGGAATATCAATCTTAAATTCAGCATCCCGCGGTACTTCTACAATGGTGGCTCCGTTAAGATCCGCATAAAAGCGGTACATGGCGAAACTCGGCCCCATGTTTATTATTTCATCTTTTGGCCCTGCAAAAAGTTTTACCAGTAAATCTATTATCTGGTCGCTTCCTGCACCTGCCACAATTTGTTCTGGAGGCATACAGGTGTATTCTGCCAGCAATTGGCGCAACTCGGTCTGGGCAGCATCGGGATAAATATGACAGTGATCGAATTTCCCGAGAGCTACGGATACTTTGGGCGAAGGGCCGTAATTGTTTTCATTAGCATCCAGTTTAATAATATTCTCAACGGGAATACCTAATTTTTGAGCAATAACATCCGGTGATTTACAGGCGGAATAACCCTTGAATTTTGTCATTTCCGGCCTGACGAAATTACTTATTTCATTCACTGTTTTCACGGTTACCTCGCTTAACTATATTTAAGAATTATCTCCTGTATATCCTGCTGCTTGAGCATGTGCTGTTAAACCTTCCGCCATAGCTATAGTTGCCGCGACATGGCCGTATTTCTTCATCATGGCTGTATCTACCGTTACAACATTCATCAGGCGCACAAAATCGGTGGCATTAAGCGGTGATGCGAAGCGTGCCGTACCGCTTGTCGGCAGGGCGTGACTGGGGCCTGCAACATAATCCCCCATTACCACCGTAGGATGTTCGCCAGCAAAAACACAGCCGGCATTTCTGATTTTATCTATTACTTCTTTGTAATGCTTGACATACAGGCAGAGGTGTTCAGGCGCATAGCAATTGGATAGCTCTATGGCCTGATCCATATTTTCCACAATGCAAACCAGACTATGATTTTGTAATGATTCCTTGATGATTGCACTACGAGATAGCTTACTCATGCGTGAGGTAACTTCGCGCATCATTCTGGCCGCCAGCTCGTCAGATGTTGTTACAAAAATGCTTTGTGCCATACCGTCGTGCTCTGCCTGTGCCAGCATATCCATCGCGCACCATACAGGATCAGCGTCCTTGTCAGCAATGATCAGCACTTCGCTGGGACCCTGCAATCCGTCGATATCCACAGAGCCATAGACCAGTTTTTTAGCCAGCATCACGAAGATATTTCCTGGTCCGCATATTTTATCTACGGCTGGAACTGATTCTGTTCCGTAAGCCATAGCTGCAATAGCCTGAGCTCCGCCCAGTGCAAAGATCCTGTCAACCCCGGAGACGCAAGCTGCCGCCAAAGTCATATCAGGTATGCGGCCATCCTTCCCCGGAGGCGTGCATACTATTACTTCGTTTACCCCCGCCGCTTTTGCAGGAATAGCTGTCATCAAAACAGATGATGGATAACTGGCTGTTCCTCCCGGTACGTATAGCCCTACCCTGTTCAGAACACGCGCAACGGTTCCTGTAGACATTTGTTTTACGCCTGCCATATACGCATCGAACTGCTTTCTGTGAAAAGTCCTTATGCGCTCTCCCGCTGTTTCGATAGCCGAATAAAGCTCAGGAGGAATATTCTTGCAGGCATTTGCCATGTCGTTCCGTGAAACTTCGATGGATGTGAGCGTAATGCCACTTATCTTGAAACTATAATCCTTTAATGCTTTGTCTCCGTTACTGCGTACTTCTGCTATGATTGAAGCTACGGCAGTTTGCGGGTCTTCGGTGCCAAACATGGATTTCAGACTGACAGCCAGTCCCGGCGTAATTTTTGTCGTTTGTAGCTGGGCGCTCCTCGATAGCGCTTCCCTGGCTTCTGCGAATTCTCTTATTATTCTCATGTCATAGTGTCCATAGCTTTACGCAACAAATTTAAAAAACGATCTATACGTTCCGCTTTCAATGTGGTTGCCGGCTCTTTTGTGCTGCCAATCAAACAAGCTGTAGATTCAAAAAGTGTTTCGATTATTTTAAGATTATTGCGTGCAAGCGTCGAACCGGTCTCGGTATTTTCAATCAGCACATCGGCATCTTCCGGCAAAAACGCTTCTGTAGCCCCCCAGGTGGGTATGACTTTGTAAGCCCCCAGGTGATTTGTTCTCGCGTAATTATCAGCAATATTAACATACTCAGCTGCTACACGGCAGGCACCCTCTGATTCCCTGCGTAGTTGTTGTAATTCCTGTGTGGTATTAACAGGCATTTCATTTGCCACTACTGCTACAATACGCACTTTTCCATATTTCAAATCAAGAAGCTGGCACACCGGACTCTGTGGAAACTGGTGATGATGATCAGTCAACCAATCCAATCCCGTTATAGCCAGATCGTAATTTCCATTAGCCACTTGTAATGGCATATCCTGCGGACGAACAACCTTGATAAAAAATCCTTCAAGTGAACTTTGGGGACGCCGGTTTCCTGCAGGCGATGGATAATCGTCTATGGTAATGCCCGCAGCATCAAGTATGCGGCGCACATGTGACTGCTGGTGACCGTCCGGCAGCGCAAGCCGCACAAGATTGTTATCTTCCTGGCAGCCTTCAGCCTTCTGGATTATGTTTTCAAAACACAGATAATTCAACGCTTTCGCTGGCGTTTCTTTGGGAACATTAATATTCAATGATGCCAACAAGGCTGACATGTCTTTGCTGCGCAGGCTTTCTATGTTGGCAATCAAACAGGCTCTGAAATCTACTATTTTCCCTATAAGGCACAACCCAAGTGCTGTTATGTCGGCTTCGTTTTTCCGTGACAACAAAACGATTTCGGCATCTTCAGGCGGATACGCATCTGCCGCTCCCCACAACGGGAACACTTTAAAACGCTTCAGCCTTAGTTTCTGTGCCAACGACTCGCACAGGTTGGGATATTCGCTGGCAATGCGCACCACAGGTGTATGAACTACGATTTCTCCATCAACAAATATATTCGGGGAAGTTGCAGCATAAACTGCGCCCTCACCGAATCCCAGTTCCGCTAAACTCACTATAGCACTGTTTGGGAATTTCGCTATCTGCTCGGTAATCCAGTCCAATCCGCAGATTCCGATATCATAATTCCCTATCGCCACCTGGATAGGAATATCTTTTTCCTGAAACATCTTGGCTGATAGATCTTTCATGGTATCGGATTTTAAACGGTAGAGACGGGCTTTTTCGTTATAATCGCCCAATCCCCACCCCGCTTTTTCCAGCATGGAAGCGGTATCGGGTAGTAGTCTGCCTTTGGGAAGTGCTACTCGAATGGGCATTATTGCATCCCCACTATGGTTACCAGTTCTATTGCATCCTGACAGGTGGTTTTTCCCCCTGTTCCACAATTTAACACGCTAAACTGAGGGCAGGAATTTTTAACCACAGCTTCCCACCCACAATTTTCCGGTTTGATGCCATTGATAGAAAGCGCTACTATAAAACCTGCGCTACGTAACAGGTCGGCTAACTCAGCGCCTTCTTTCATTGCTGAAGGTTCAATGTCCAGACTGATACGCTGGGCAACAGGAATATATAAATTATCAATATTTATCAAGGCGGCCAGCCTGTCGATATATAAGGCAAACCCTGCTGCTGGCACAGGTTGTCCACCCATCATGTCGATGAGTTTGTCATATCTGCCTCCGCCGCCTACATTTTCATTCCCTGCAAACACGCGGAAAATAAAACCCGTATAGTACTCAAATCCTTTGCCTGATGTAAAATCTATTTCGTAATCAAACCCAATATTTCCCATTACTTCTACAGTAGAAATAAATTCATCAAGCGCTGATTGTATAAGTGGCATGCCTTCGACAAACAGCGCCCTTAAATTTTTCAAAAATCCGGAAGATCTGCCTTTAATCCCAAGAAGCAGTTTTAAAGCTTCTACGGGTTTCGGATTGGCGGCATGAAGAGTTTCTAACACTCCCGTGTTCCCGTTAAGAAGATGGTCGAAAATATTATCCTGTTCGATATGGTTCACGCCCAAAGCTGCTAATAACTCTCTAATTAATCCTGCGTGAGACAATTTTAATTTGATGTTATCTATACCCATCTTCTGAATGCTATTGCAGGCCATTCCGACCAGTTCTGCATCGGCTACCGGCGAACCAGCCCCAATAAGTTCAGCTCCGCATTGCCAGCGTTCGCGGGATTTTGTGCCGGTTTCCTCAAATATAAAAGTGTTGGTTATGTAATATAATCGGGCAAGCTTAACTTTTTGCGATAGCTGATCGGCGTAAAAACGTGCCACTGGAATTGTCGCATCAGGCTTTAAAACCACACGCTCTCCGCTCCATCCATCCCAATCCAAAAAAGAATATACTCTGCGTAGCATGCTGGGAGTCAAGGTTCCCGCGGAAGTGAATAAATGCAAGTATTCCAATGTGGGAGTCCTGATTTCGGAATAGCCAAAACTTCTAGCTGTTTCCTGAAAAGCTGCTTCCACACTGCGAAACCGCAGCATCTCCCCGGTTGTTAAATCATTGCATCCCTTACAACGTTCTATCTGCATTTTTCTATCCTGTCATTTTAATGAACCAATTCTACACTACTGGCTTAAAATGGTACAAATATTGCACCTGGGATAGAGCTTGGTTATACTTGATATTGTATAATTCAGGGGTTTCAAGCAGTCCTTTTATGAGAGGAGGCAGCTTATGGATATTATCGAAAGTCTTGAGCTTTTCATTAATAATCCTAACGTAGCATATCTCTTGCTCATACTTTCCATACTGGGAATTTCAGTCGAAATTCTTACTCCGGGACTGGTGTTCCCAAGCGCACTCGGCATAATTTTGGGCATATTGGCCTTTTTCGGGTTAAGTTCACTTGATATCAATCCTCCGGGATTGATATTAATAATCCTGTCACCGGGGTTTTTCATTGCCGAAGCATTAGTGATTAGAGCCAGAGGCATATTGGCTGCGCTGGGTGTAATTTCTATTCTGTGCGGTTCTTTTATTTTATTCAAGGGAGGATTGGATAAACAAGCCAATCCTTTTCTGATCGCCGGTACTGCAATCGCTATCTCGGTTATTCTGGCTTTCCTGTCCAGCCGCATTACATCATCACAGTTAAAAAGCATAACCACCGGACGTGAGGCAATTAAAGGCAGCACCGCCGAAGTTCGTTCCACTTTAAATCCACAAGGCATGGTTTATTTTCAGGGCGAATTGTGGAAAGCTACACTTGGAGAAGGTATTGCTGAGCCCGGAGAAGAGGTTGTGATCAGAGATATTGAAGGCTTGAAACTTTTCGTAATAAAAAAAGGAGGTAATAGTTAAATGGGACCATATATCGCAGCAATAGTAGCAATAGTTATTATAGGCCTTCTCTCCATGTCAATAAAAGTAGTTAATGAATATGAACGGGGTGTTATTTTCCGTTTGGGGCGGTTGCTTGGCGCTAAAGGTCCGGGCCTTTTCCTGATGATTCCTTTTATCGATCGCATGGTTAAAATAGACCTTCGTGTAATAACTTTGGATGTGCCCGCACAGGATGTAATTACCAGGGATAATGTTACAGTGCGAGTTAATGCAGTAGTTTATTTCCGCGTGATTAATCCTGAAGCTTCGGTAGTAAAAGTAACAAATCACTTTCAGGCAACTTCGCAAATATCCCAGACTACCCTGCGCAATGTTTTGGGACAGCATGAGCTTGATGAACTTCTTTCCCAGCGAGAAAAACTTAACCAGAACTTGCAGAGTATTATTGACGAACAGACCGATCCCTGGGGAGTTAAGGTAAGCATTGTAGAAATAAAAGATGTGGAATTGCCAGAATCCATGCGCCGTTCGATGGCTGCTCAAGCCGAAGCTGAACGCGTTCGCCGCGCCAAGATTATACATGCGGAAGGTGAAATGCAGGCATCACAAAAACTTGCCGAAGCAGGGCATGTTATCGCACAAGAACCAGTAACATTACAGCTACGGTATCTTCAAACGCTTACCGAAATTGCTACCGAAAAAACCAATACTCTTGTCTTTCCAATTCCTATCGATCTCATATCTGCGTTTCTATCAAAGAACAAGACTGAAGATGTAGCGGATAGTAAGAAAAAGAACCCCAAAAAATAGCTATATGATATAAATAATTCCCGCTGGAGACAGTTACTTTTGGGCTTGCAGAGTCACATCTCCAGCGGGGATTATAATCAGTTCTTTATTATCCTGCCGCAATAACAGACAGCCCTCGGAATTGACTGATTCAGCAATTCCCTTGTATCTTTTATTTCCTATTTTAACCGCGATTCTTTTCCCGATTGTATTCAGATTGGCCTTAAATTCTTTCCATAATTGCTCGTTAGATTCCAGCGAATAGTAACGCTTTTCAAATTTTTCCAGAAAGCTGCAGATCACTGCTTCACGGGATATTGTTTTACCTGTGATTTGCGCAAGATTAGCAGCGATTTCCTTAATACCAGGATAATAATTCAAATCCCCGATGACATTTATTCCGATTCCGACAATCACATAGTTTTTATTAGTGGCTGATACCCCTCTTACTGCCAAAATCCCGCAAACCTTTTTTCCGTTGATATGTATATCGTTCGGCCATTTTATTTCAGGCCTAATGGCGGTGATTTCTTCTATGCAATCGATTGCTGCGAGACAAGCCGTCATGGTAAGCAAGGGAATAAATCGATCCGGCGGATAGATAATAATTGAAAGATAAACACCGCCCGGTGGAGATACCCATTCATGGGTAAGCCGGCCTTTTCCCTGCTGTTGTGTATCAGCTATTGCCACAGTTCCATGCAGAGCGTTGCTTGAAACCCCATCTAATGCAATGTCCATGGTAGATGAAGCAGAGTACTGGTAAATTATTTTGGTTCCCATGAACCTTGTTTTGAGGTTGTTGCGTATATAGTAAATATCAATCGGAGCCAAAGACATAGCAGTATTCACTATACGGGACTCATGACCAAAATGTACATCCCTGTAAATTTCATATAAGTTTTTTTACAGCAGCAATCAGCGTTTCAAGCATAAAGGGCTTGGTTATATAATCAGCAGCTCCCAATTGTTCTCCAAGCTTGCGGTTCAATTCATAGTCCACACCTGTAAGCATAAGCACCGGTATATTTCTTGTGTCTTCTGATGCTTTTATCTTTATACAGGTTTTATATCCGTCTTGTCTGGGCATCATTATATCCAGTATAATAAGGTCCGGCCTGTTTTCATTAGCTTTTATAACAGCTTCAATCCCATCCGCTGCTTCAAAAACTTCATACTCATGCGAAAGAGACTGGTGTATAAGCTGTCTTATATCGGCTTCATCATCGGCAATAAGTATCTTCTTCAATATTTATCCATGCCTTTTAGTAATATCCCCGAATAATTATTTTAAATCGCCGGCTTTGCCTTGAAATCATATTGAATTAATTTTTGCAGCCTGTCAGGATGACTGCTATGCGCCAAGGCCTCTTCGGAAGTAACAGCTTTCATTCTTACCAGTCCTGCCAGACATTGATCTAACGTCTGCATTCCATCACCCGAATTAAGCTGCATTACGTTATTCAATTCATAGGTTTTGCCGTCGCGAATAAGGTTCCTTACAGCAGTATTGGCTGTCATTACCTCAAATGCTGCAACACGGCCTTTCCCTATTGCTTTCGGCAGAAGAGTTTGTGAAAGAACGGCAACTATCACCTGGGAGAATTGCAATCTGATTTGAGGCTGCTGGTCTGATGGATACATATCTATTATACGATCTACGGTTTGTGCGGCATCAATCGTATGTAACGTCCCCATTACAAGATGCCCTGTTTCTGCGGCTCTCAAAGCGGTTGAAACAGTTGGAAGATCACGCATTTCTCCAACGACTATGACATCAGGATCATGCCGCAGGGCATGAACAAGCGCAGTATCAAATGAATGCGTATCATCCCCGAGGTCGCGTTGGGCTATCAGACATTTACGGTTTCTATGCAGATACTCTATAGGGTTTTCAATGGTTATAACATTGCGTGCGCTATTCTCATTCAGATAGTTAAGCATCGAAGCCATGGTAGTTGACTTGCCGCTTCCTGTAGGCCCTGTGACCAAAATCATCCCTCTGGGCTTCATGATTAATTCCTTAGTAACAAGCGGCAATCCCAAGGCTTCTATCGTTGACACTTCTGTTGGCACCACACGAAAACAGATACTGAGTGTTCCTCTCTGCTTCATTACATTTACACGGAAACGCGCCAAACCTGGTATCCCGTAAGCAAAATCCAACTCCATATCCCGCAAAAAGATGCTTTTCTGTTCAGGAGATGCTATTTGTTCAAGGACAGCCTCTGCATCCTTCGCGCTTAATGACGGCAAGTCATCCTGGACTTTTAATTCGCCATCAATGCGCAATACCGGGGGGCTGGGAACCCGAAGATGCAAGTCAGAGGCGTTTGCCGTTACGACCCGTTTTAATAATTCATCAATTTCTATCATTTAAAAACCTTTGTTCAGGCGTTCCTGATTGCCATTTGGGCAAAAGTATTGCTAGCTTTTAAGAAAGCTTCAACTACCTCGGGCTTGAATTGGGTGCCTTTGCACCGTTCCAATTCGGCAAAAGCATCGGATACCTTCAGCGGAGCGCGGTATGAACGTTCGGATGTCATTGCGTCAAAAGTGTCGCAAACGCTTAAAATTGCAGCTCCAAGAGGGATTTCTTCTCCTGCCAGACCATCAGGATATCCTTTACCATCAAAACGCTCATGATGATTCCGGACTATTTGCATCAGCTTTTCGTCATCCATAACAGGGGTAAGTATATGTTCCCCTATCTGGCAGTGCTTTTTCATTTCCGCGTATTCGGCTTCCGTCAATTTTCCTTCCTTGTTTAACACCTCCCCCTGAATGCCGATTTTCCCTATATCATGCACCAAACCAGCAAGTTTAACCCGCTCAATTTCTTCTTGCGATAACCCCATTTCCTTGGCGGTAATGACAGCCATTTCACCCACTCTCTCCGAGTGACCGCTGGTATATTTATCCTTTGCCTCCAAGGCGTTTGCCAGGGCTTTAATAGAATTTAAAAATGATAATTTTATTTTTTCCGCCTGAACGGCTACCTTTTGCTCCAGGTTATTTTGATAGTCACGGTTTTCTATAATTAACCGTCGTTTATATAGCGCCATCTCTGCGCTTAAAAATACCTCTTCGAGGTTAAAGGGTTTTGTAAGATAATCGAATGCCCCTGTCTTCATGCATTCGATAGCCATATGTGCATCATTAACCGCAGACACCATTATTACTGCCATGTCAGGATACAGTGATAAAATATCACCAAGAAATTCAGCCCCTGATTTACCCTGCATTCTGATATCCAAAAGAACCAGCGCTATAGGATATTGTTTTAACATTTCAGCTGCCTGGTCAGTGTTTGGGGCTTCATAGCAGGTATATCCACCTTGAGATAGTCTCAAGCGCAACAATTTGCGGATTACTGCTTCATCGTCCACAAGAAGTATGCCCGCTTTTTCCGTTGCTATGGTATTTTTTTCAGGGTTACTCATTCTGTTTTATCGACCAGATATTATTTCTTTAATAATATTTATACTTTCCGCAATGGTTAGCAATCTTTGATTGTGGCTAAGTACAATAATATAAATAAATATATTTTATTATGCGCCTTTCATTTACCCTGTTACAATAACTACTGGTAACTTCTATATTACCATAAGCAACGGGGTAATTATTATCTACATTCAACATACTAAAACACACTAAAACTAATTGTATTATGCTGCGCATCTATAATTCTATCCCTCATTAGTACCAATTATGGCCTTTTTAGGTCATGTGATGGTGCGATGGTCGATTAGTTTGACAAGATGAAATAACGAGATTACCATAAACCAACCGTTGTGATGCGTGTCACTGTCATGTAGGAGCGAGTATATGGGCAAAACCGTAGCCGAAATCAATGAGAAAATTAAACTAGGCAAGGCTGTTGTTGCAAATGCGGAAGATATTATTGCGATCGCAAAAGAAAAAGGTATTTCCCGAACGGCAAGAGAGGTCGATGTCGTCACTACAGGCACTTTCGGTCCTATGTGTTCCTCCGGAGCTTACCTCAATATTGGGCACGCGAAACCGCGGATAAAACTGGGGGGCGGTAAAGTCTATCTGAACGATGTTCCGGCATATACTGGTTTTGGAGCCGCAGATATAATGCTGGGGGCTAACGCTTTGCCGGATGATGATCCGCGCAACCGGATACATCCGGGTGAATTTAATTATGGCGGCGGGCATGTTATAGAAGCGCTTGTCGCAAAGCGGGATATAAAACTAAATGCTATTGCTTATGGAACTGATTGTTATCCCAGAAAGCAGCTTGAAACCTTAATAAACATTGAGGATGTTAATGAAGCAGTTCTTTTCAATCCTCGCAACGCATATCAAAATTATAACGTAGCTGTTAACGCATCAGATAAAACGATATACACTTACATGGGTATTTTAAAACCTCATTTCGGCAACGCCAATTTTTGTAGCGCCGGACAACTTTCCCCGCTTCTGAACGATCCCTATTATAAGACTATCGGCATAGGGACGCGTTTATTTCTGGGGGGCGGGATAGGTTATGTTGCGTGGAATGGAACTCAGCATAATCCAATTGTTCCTCGTACGGATAAAGGCGTACCCAAAAGAGGTGCAGGCACTCTGGCCGTTATTGGTGATTTAAAAAAAATGGATCCCCGTTGGCTAAGAGGACTCAGTATGCTTGGATATGGAGCAACGCTGGCAGTGGGAATAGGCATCCCTATACCCATACTTGACGAGGACATTCTGGAGCACACGCTTGTGACCGATTCTGATATCCTTGCACCTGTGGTGGACTATTCTAAAACTTATCCTCAAAGAGAGCCCGAAGTTATTGCTGAAGCAAGTTACGCTGAATTAAAAAGCGGAAATATAAAGCTGCAAGGAAAGAATATTCCTTGTGCTTCCCTTTCCAGCTATTCCCGCGCGCTAGAAATCGCTAATAATTTAAAAGATTGGATAGAAAAAGGCCTGTTTTTACTTAGTGAGCCTGTGGCACAACTGCCTGGCGTTGAATCGGGAATTGTATTTAAATCCTTGAATGAGCGTTTATAGAGGTAGGATGATGAAAGTTTCTCGAAGAATAGTTCTGCATTTTCCAAGCCGTATAGTTGAGCAACCACTAATTTATAATCTCATAAAAAATTACGAGTTGAGTTTTAATATTTTGAAAGCGTCCATAATTCCAAATCAGGAGGGGTATGTAGTCCTCGAACTCAGCGGAGAACAGAACAAATATGATCAGGGCATAAAATATATTACATCTGCCGGCGTTAAAATAGAATCTTTAAGCCACAGCGTCTTACGCAATGAAGACCGCTGCACACATTGTGGCGCCTGTATCACAGTCTGTCCCACTCGAGCTTTTATCCTATCACCGGATACACGTCAGGTAAGTTTCGATAACAACCGTTGTGTAGCCTGTGGTCTATGTATTAAAGCCTGTCCGCCAAGGGCAATGGAACTGCATTTTTAAAAATGTTTCAACCACGAGAGTACAGGCACTGGATTTCAGCTGTTGATCTTGTTCCCTATACTGTATGTATTGGAGAAACAGACCTGTTCATCCGTACCTGTACCAATCTTGAACATCTTACGCGCAAGATACTAAAAAATCACAGGGATGCGCTTACTAAATATATTCAATCACATCCGTTTTTTGCCGCTACATTCACTCCTTTGAAAGTGGATAATAACGCCCCTGTTATTGTTAAACTGATGGCTAAAACATCATCGATTGCAGGTGTAGGGCCTATGGCATCTGTGGCTGGCGCCATATCTCAACTTGTTGGAGAAGAGTTAGTTCCCATGTCCGCAGAAATAATTATCGAGAATGGCGGCGATAATTATATAAATTCTAAAAAAGAACGTATTGTAGCAATATATGCTGGCAGTTCGCCTCTAAGCGGCAAAGTGGGACTACGGCTGAAACCGGATAAAATGCCTCTGGGTGTATGCACATCTTCAGGAACAGTGAGCCACTCGATGAGCCTTGGTAAAGCAGATGCTGTAGTAGCTGTGGCTCCTTCTGCTGCATTAGCAGATGCAGCTGCAACAAGCATATGCAATCATGTTTCAAAAGTGGAAGACATCCCTCATGCGCTGGAATTAGCCAGGCTGATAAAGGGTTTAACAGGCTTAATAATTATCAAGGACGCTAAAATCGGTATTTGGGGTAATATTGAAATATGCAGTATCGATAACCCCTGATACAATATTTTATCTTTTCGCTGTTTTAAGCCGTATGAATTTTACAAATTCTTCAATTATCTTGGTTTCTAACCTTTCCGCATAATAAATGCAAAAGAAATCCCGTCTCATATGAATATCAGCAATATCAATTTGTCGTATGGTTCCCGACTCAAGGCTTTTTTTGATAGCCAGATTGGATACAAAAGCTATCCCTGCATGTTTTTCAACAGCAGACACAATAGCCTGGCTGCTTCCTAATATCAATCGTGGTGTAAGTTGCATCACGTTAAACCCGGCTTTTTCCATCATTATCTCAACGCTTCTTTGAGTGCCTGATGTAGCCTCGCGAAAGATAAATGATTCATTCTTCATTTCTGTAAACGATATCTGCTTGCGGCTGGCAAAAGGATGTTCAGGAGAAACAATAAGCACAATCTCATCTTCTGCGACCTTGAAGGACTCAATTCCCTGCCCTTTCGGAGGCGCCGATCCACAGAATCCCACTTCATAGATGCCGTCTTTTACACTTGAAATAACAGAAGCTGAATCTTCTATTGCTACATGGGCTTTTACTGCTGTGTGTTTTTTAATAAATGCGCCGACCAAATCAGGTAGTATATATTCACCGGGCGTCGTGCTTGCTGCGATAAGAAGTTCGCCCATTATCTCATTACGCATATGCCCGATATCCTTCATCAGCTCATATTCTTCGCCACTCACTGTTTTGGCAAATTCCAGAAGTCTGCGTCCTGCGTCAGTAATAGAAAGCCTTTTTTGATTTCGGTTTACGAGTCTTACGCCTAAATCATGCTCCAGTTTTTGCATCTGGAAGGAGACTGCAGGCTGGCTTATAGATAATTTTTTAGCAACAGCTGAAAAACTGCCCAGTTGTATTAATGCTTGAAATGTCTTCAGATATTCAAGATTCACCACGCGCCTCCTTGCCAATGATAAAAACTATTGTAGGTCATCAATAACGAATCATCAATAGGCTAAGCTTTTGTAAAATTGATACACTGCCTGAAATGATTTGTAAAAGTCCTGCTGGTAAGTTAGAATTTGCTATATTTTACGGGGAGAGTTGCCATGGCGCAAAATTTTGAAGAACAATGCATCAATACTATTCGTTTTCTGGCAGTCGACGCCGTAGAAAAAGCCAATTCAGGGCATCCGGGTGCGCCAATGGGGATGGCTGTGATGGCTTACACGCTATGGGACCGTTTCCTTAAACACAATCCCTGCAATCCATATTGGGCTAACCGTGACCGCTTTATTCTTTCTGCAGGGCATGCTTCCATGTTGCTTTATTCTCTTTTGCACCTTACCGGCTACGATTTATCGCTTGAAGATATTGAAAATTTCCGCCAGTGGGGAAGCCGTACACCGGGTCATCCTGAGTATGGCCTTACGCCTGGCGTAGAAGCTACAACAGGCCCATTAGGGCAGGGATTTGCCAATGGCATAGGCATGGCCATTGCCGAACGTCATCTGGCAGCCATGTACAATAGACCGGGGTTTCCCATTGTTGATCATTATATATACGCAATCTGTTCTGACGGAGATCTGATGGAAGGAATATCTTCTGAGGCTGCATCGCTTGCCGGCATGTTGAAACTCGGAAAGATAATTTATTTGTATGATAATAACCACATCACTATTGAAGGCAATACAGATTTAACATTCAATGAAGATGTTTTGCAAAGGTTCAAATCTTATGGATGGAGCGTGATAGGGCCTGTCCAGGGAATGAGCGTAACATCTGTGGAGGCCGCTATAAAAGAAGCTAAAGCCGATACAGAACACCCCAGCCTTATTATATGCAATACCACCATTGGTTATGGCTCTCCAAATAAATCAGGCACATCTCAAGCGCACGGCGAACCATTGGGCAAAGAAGAGACAATACTTGCCAAAAAACAATTATCCTGGCAGTATTCCGCGCCTTTTACCGTACCGAGTGCCGTGCTGAATCATTTCCGCACCGCTGTTGCTAAGGGAAAAGAAAAAGAAGCGGCATGGAAGCAACTTTTTGAAGCATATGCGGAAGCCTATCCCATTGAAGCAAAACAATTCCATAACGATATGGAAGGAAAACTAACCAGTGACTGGGATGCCGGATTAGAAACTATATTCGATATTAGTACGAAACCGCTTGCTACGCGTGAAGCTTCAGGAATAGTGCTAAATGCCATAGCTTTACAAGTTCGCTCTCTTATGGGGGGATCTGCCGACCTGTCACCTTCAACAAAGACAACTATTAAAAATGGGGGTGAATATTCATGGCGGAATTATGCCGGGCGCAATATCCACTTCGGGGTTCGCGAACACGCCATGGGAGCAGTTGCGAATGGAATGGCACTGCACGGTGGAGTTATACCATACACCTCTACTTTCATGGTATTCTGTGATTACATGCGCCCTCCGATAAGGTTGGCGGCCCTTATGGGGAAGCGTGTTATTTTTGTCTTCACACACGATTCTATTGGCCTGGGAGAAGACGGACCCACCCATCAGCCAATAGAACAACTTATCGGTCTTCGTTCTGTGCCTAATCTAACAACAATCCGGCCTGCAGATGCTACAGAAACACTGGAAGCATGGAAACTGGCGCTGGAAAATAGCAGTGGCCCTACAGCTCTGGTTTTGACGCGCCAATCATTGCCTGTACTTGATAGGTGCGCGCTTTCGCCTGCAAATATGGTCTGCAAAGGCGGTTATGTGCTCTGGCAGAGCTCGGAAAAACCCGAAGCCATTCTTATCGGCACCGGTTCGGAGGTGCATATAGCATTGGAAGCTGGCAGAATGCTCAAAGAGAAAGGGGTTTCTGCCAGGGTGGTGTCATTGCCTTCTTGGGATATATTTGATTCTCAGAGTGATGAATACCGTAATTCGGTGCTTATCCCGGGAATAAAAGCGCGCGTTTCCATCGAAGCCGGCTCGACTTTCGGTTGGAACCGTTATGTTGGTGAAGCCGGAATATCTATCGGGATTGACCACTTCGGCGCATCCGCACCGGGGAAAGTGCTGTATGATAAATTTGGCATAACTGCCCAGCGGGTGATGGACGAAGCCGTCCGGCTGGTAGATATTGACCGTCTTTCCTAGTGAACATCCCAACCTGTTAGCGCCATCACCGTCAGTTCTTGAAAACTTACAGAGGGGTCAGGTTGGGCAAATACTGCACTGCCAACACATATTTCGTCTACTCCTGACGCGGCAATCAGCGCTATATTTGCAGCTTTTACGCCACCATCGATACCGATATTCATCTCGGGGAAAAGCCTTCTGAATGCTTTGATTTTATCGAGCACTTCTGGTATAAATTGGGCGCCATAAAATCCGGGATGAACAGCCATGAAAAGGATACTATCAAGTTGTTCGATAATATTACTACTCAAAACGTCATTTGGTGTTTCAGGATTAATTGCCAGCCCTGCTTTCATGCCCATACCGCATATTTCTTCAATTATGTCTGAAAAATAGTCTTTAACAACTTCATAATGTACAACAATACGTTCGGCTCCTGCTTTGTGAAAATCCTCCAGGTATTTTTTCGGCTCTTGAACCATGAGATGCGCTTCCCATGCTATTTTAGGTTGGATGAGAGAAATGTCCTTGCTCTTGATGCTCGTGGAGGGCACAAATACACCGTCCATAATGTCTATTTGTACCCAATCTGTGAATTTCTCAGCCTGTCGTATCATCGATTCAAGGATTACAGGTTTATCGGTTAAAACAGCTGGGACAACTCGCCTGATATTTTTTTTCATAAGCTTCTCAATATTATCCTGGCAGGAGCGCCATCGCAATTTTCCAATTTTAAAGGCAAACAAAGCATTTCGTAATCTCCCGGCGGAACTTCTCTTAAATTCACTCCCTCAGCTACTACAACCCCCGCTGAAAGCAACATCTTATGTACCGGCAGATCAAGCGACCCGAAAGAATCTACCGACAGATAATCCAGTGCGACAAACTTTATGCCCTTCTCAAGAATATAAGCGGCCGCATCTTCCGAGATTGAAATATAGTTTTCAGCAAACTCTTTTTTCGACAGCAATTCGGAATTATCCGTCTTTAACAGCAACCGCGATACCCCTTCCAGCTTTAAACTTTCAAGGTCGTCGCGGTTTATGCATTTCGTGTTTGCAACGCAGCAAACACGGGCCATTCCCAACATATAGTTTAGTTCAAAGCTATCAGTGCCGTGACCTTTTTGAAGTACATGCAAAGGGGCATCTATATGTGTTCCTGTATGTGCGCATAACGTCAGATTAGTTGTGATTACTGTACTATCATCATCCGCTTTATCATAGGATACAGGCAAATCTCCCGGCCATAACAACATCTTTGGTTTAATGCTTTGGGTTATGTCATATATTTTCCCACGGCGAAAAGCCATTTGATTTTCTATTTCCCCAATCTTGTATATTCTGCGCTCATGCCTTCCGCCTTCAAATTCAGTTGCCAGCCAAACACTTACAATCTCCTGAGCCATTTTCGCAGCAGTAACCCAGCTGCCTAAAGCCAGTATATTGGCATTGTTATGCGCCCTGCTCATTCTGGCAGTAAAACTATCCCAGCAAAGAGCAGCGCGTATGCCTGGAAACTTGTTGGCCACCATTGTATCGCCCTGTCCAGTGCCGCAGAATATTATTCCCTTATCACACTCGCCCGAAATCACTTTGCTTGCTGCCATCACTACATATTCAGGGTAATCTACAGGTTCTTCGCCAAAGGTTCCTATATCTACTACCTCATAACCGAGACTTTCTATATAAGGCCGCAGAGTAATTTTAAGGGAAAACCCCGCATGATCGCTGGAGATCACAATACGTTTATTAGTATTAATACCACCTATTTTACGCATATTATCTTCAGGCTTTCACAAAATTTATGTCTGGTCTTTATCCTTTAGCAAATGAGGTCGCATCATGCCGCAAAATATTTCCACCAGTTCCGGGTCGAATTGAGTTCCCGCACAACGCCGTAATTCCAACAAAGCCTCTTCTAATGCCAGCTGGGATCTATAAGGTCTGGGTGAAGTCATTGCGTCATATGCGTCAGCTATGGCTAAAATTCGTGCTTCTAAAGGAATACTGACTGTTTTTAATCCATTGGGATAACCGCTGCCATCGTAATGTTCATGATGATGTTGTATCGCTGGCAAACAATTAACCAGGTCTATAACATGTTTCAGTATTTCAACCCCCAGATCTGGATGTGTACGTATTGGATTCCATTCTTCACACGTCAGGGCGGATTTTTTTGTCAATATGGAATCGGGGACACCTACTTTTCCGATATCATGCAAAAGTCCGGCAGCCCGTAGTATGCTTATCTTATCGGGAGGCATGTTCATCGTCTCGCCCATCATTACTGCATACTCGCTAACTTTCCGTGAATGCCCATATGTGTAACTATCCTTGGCATCTACGGTAGCCGCTAATGCATATATAATGCTTAACGCTTTTGGTTGGGTTTCCAACTCATTCTCTATCAGAGCCGTTCCCATTTTAACTATTTCTGATGACAGGCAGGTTCGGTTACGCCCCATTTCTTTTGCTCTATACAATGCGGCATCGGCACGCCCTATGATTTCTTCTTTCATGACTCCGTCGTTTGGCCAGTTTGCCAAACCCAAACTCACAGTAATCGGCATCGACCGCGAACTGCTCTTTGATTCAATGGTCTTTCTTATGCGCTCGGCTACTTTAAAAGCATCGTCCAAGCGGGCTTCAGGAAGAATAATAGCGAACTCTTCGCCGCCATAGCGGAAAGCCATATCTATGCTGCGGACGGAACTGGAAATATAATGGCCTACGCGGCGTAAAACCTGGTCTCCCGCAAGATGTCCATAAATATCGTTGTAAGATTTGAATAGATCTATATCTATCATAATCAAAGAAAATGTATTTCCAAATCTGGATCCTCTGGCAATTTCCTGTTCTATCCGTTCATGGAAATGACGGTGGTTATAAAGGCCGGTAAGCTCATCTGTAGTAGCTCTGGTATTGGCCTGAGTAAATAACTGGGCATTTTCAATAATAATGCCTGCCTGGTTGGACATTGCCCTTACCAACTCAAGGTCTTCGTGAGTAAATATTCGCGGTAGCCTTTTTTGGCCTAGCGCAAGAATGCATACCAGGTGGTCCCGGCTTTTTAACGGATATAACATCCCCAGTTCAGAATTGGTGAGCTGTTCCTTTTCCGCCTGCCAAAGGCCCTTGAACTCAGGTATGTTATCTATTTGTTTCGGGTCAAGAGACTGGTCATTTCTATCAAGCCATGATACCACAAGGCTATCTGCACTGAGGTTAAATTCTTTCTTGATAACGGGTTCTGGCTGTACATATCTGAGTGAAAAATCCCCGCTGTCGTTGGTCTGTAACAATAATCCAGCCCAATTTATATCTATAGCTTTGCATAGTGTCGGCAACATTTCGAGCGCCAATTCATTCAGGTCCAGCATGAAACTCATCTTGGCGCTAAAGCTCATCAATGCATTGCGATATTCATATGTCTGAGGATAAAATATCCGGTCGATAACTTTTTGTATGAATTTATAGAGAGGCCTGAAAACCGCCACCAACAACAGGAATATTATCGTGACGAAAAGTATTATGCTCGTGGTGTTTTCATTTGGAAAAACTTGCAATACCATGAATATGGTACCGACACATCCGAAAATGACCACCGCGATTGACAGAAAATACGCTATCCCTGTTCTAGCCACTAACTTGATATCAAACAATCTGTATTGTGATATCGCATAGCTGATAATGAGGGCATTCGCAAAATTCCCAATATGATCAAGCGGTAGTTTTTGCAAGCCGGGAATATAATTTGTATAAGTAAGCAAAACCAGCAATACCCAAGCTGCGAAGAGATACATGGTGCGGTTGCGTTCTCTAGGATCAGAGGAGTGTCTGTATTTTATTATTAACAAACTGAGTACCAGGATGCTGAATGTAAATCCTGTAATTGCCATGTATATAGCAGCAGGGACGTAAAGCTGATAATCTGTAATCCCGTTTACTACACGAGAATATTCGACAACATGCCCCGTGAACGAAGCAACCGCCAGCCCTATAAGCGCAAGATAGGCTAACAGAAGCAATATGCCTGGACGGCGTTCAGTATAACCTAATGCGAAATGATAGTAAGCTACCAGTGTCCATATCAATACAACGACAAGAATTTCATTCCAGAATAGAGTCTGCGATTCAGGGGCATTCAAATGAACCATGAAGGAGGTAAAACTCCAGGTGGCAGCTACCGCCAGATAATAAATGAACAGCTTCCCCGTACGATTACCAGATCTTTGAAGCGCCAATGCCAGTAGAACGAGATAAAAAATAGAAGTCAACAGGGGAATGAGTGCTAACGTATTCAAACCGATCTCCTGAGATGGCGACGGTTCACCAACATATGCCTATTATTGTAATAATTATTCGTGGCAACAATTATGATGAATAGCAAGGGGATTTGTCAACCGCATATTATGTTAAATTGTGTTGTTTTAGCAACACTTCAATTTGATCAATTCATATTCCAGTATCGGCAATTTACCAGTATTTGCGAATATTTTCCACCACTTCTCCCACCGCTGCCAGCGCCTTCTCATTATCGGGAGACTTAACCAACCTGGTAATATTTCGGTAGAATTCTCTGGTTTCATCCACATCGTAGCCCAGAGATGCCAGATAGCAGGAGAAATATTCCCCTCCGGGGAAATTGGCTGAGCTGTTGATACTGTTTTCCAGTTCCTGCATCATACACTGAGCTTCTTCGCTTGTCATGGTATCATGCCGCCAGGTCAATCCTCGCCCCTGCACATGGAACTGTTCAAATGATTTGTCCACACGTGTATTGTTTGCCATAAAAAACAGGAAGCTGGCAAAAGTATCAGGCGCTGCTTTTTCAATGAGTTCAGCAGTGCGCTTGATGCTATCACCTGTTTCTCCCGGAAATCCTACAACGACATTAAAGTTGGTTATTATTCCCAGTTCTCTGGCAAATCTGGCGATATTAACGGCATTTTCAGGATTATAATTCCGACCCATAGCTCGCAACATGTCCATAGAGCCCGATTCCACTCCAATATCCAGCGCCACACACCCTGACCGCTTCATTTTTTCCAGCAATGGATAATCCAGATTGCTGATACGGGCATAGGAAGACCATTTCACCGATATTTCTTCTGCTTGGCATGTGTCGTGGATAGCGTCACAGAGCGAGCCGCATCTTCCAACAGGCGCAGAAAAACACGAATCCGTAAAGCGAAAAGTATTTATTCCCAGATCTTTAACATTGCTAACAATTTCGCTTAACACGCTACTTACAGGACGGTATCTTACAGGTTTATCCCAATAAGTAACCTCGGAACAATACGCGCAATTGAACGGACATCCCCGGCTGGTCTCCACCGGCAATACGGGGAGTCTCTTCGCTGATGGTATCCCCATCATCTTCCAGTTCGGCTTCCTTATTTCTTCACAGCAAATGCCTTGCCTTGTCTGAGTTTGAGTCAATGTTCCGTTACGCAGATAAGCCAAACCAGCTATGCCATCAACGCTTTTTTTTGAATCGATAGCTCTCACCAATTCCAGGAGGGTTTGTTCTCCTTCCCTCATTACCATGTAATCGATGCCTGGAACGAGATTAAATACTTCCGCAGGAGACAATGACCATGACAATGGCCCACCCATAACTATTGCAGCAGACGGATTATTGCTTTCGATTTTCTGCACTATCTGCCGTATATCTTCGACTCCCATAAAGGTTGAGGAAATACCTACAATGTCCGCGTTATATTCTTCTGTGGCATCTATGTAGTAATCTGTTATTCTGGTATCAATGCCGTTTTCTGCAAGATATGTAGCCAGAACTGCCGGAGCTATGGTTGGGATTGAAAACTGAAGCGTCGATTTCCCTGCCATACGCGACATGAAACTTATTGGGCCTGTCGGCATTCCCATATCCGCCAGTTGAGGCAATTTCACCGGGGCAAAACCGGTGACAATCAAAACACGACTTTTTATTTTATTGTTCATACTGTCCCCTTGCTAATCGGCATGCCTTTTGTGCAATGACTTATGTTTTTATACTCTTGACTCGGTGATACTCTCACGCGCTTTGACCAGAACTGAAGTATCAACCAGAAAATTAATTATTTCTTCGTCAGGATTTATATGTGACGCCTTACGATGAGCCAGATCTGCACCGGCTGCTTTCTGGCGTAATTCATATGTTTTAAATGCTCCTTCCGGCAGCAACGTTACCATTAGCGGTCTCAAACCTGTAAAGGACTCAAGCTCGGAATAAGGCTCGTCTAGCAGTTTTAGTTCATTATGCACCAGTTCGGCAATTCTCTCTACAGGCACCTTGCGGTCATTGCCTTTCATCTCGACATACAGATGCAGCACTGGTTTTCCTTTGATCTCTTTGCGCGCCACCCAATCGACATACTCCAGCCCGATATTCTCCATAGCTTTCCAGATAACTTTTTCCCCCAGCCTTGTGAAACCGGCTATATCTATCTGATCATCGATGCGTGAAACAAAACTCATCTGTGGAATATCGATATCAAGATTATCGTTGCGCAAGGATGATATTTTCACCATGTGCCCTAAACGATAGCGTACGAACGGCCCGCCCTGCAAACTGGTTATCACCAGTTCGTAATTGCCGGGTTCCAACTCGTTCATAAGAAGCGTGCGCGGCTTGAACGTAACATCTTCCTGGGAGCGCAGGACATCATTTTCGGGGATAAACTCAAAGAAGTTCAGATGAGGCACAAAGGTCATACCCGTGTGATCCCATGCCTGCATTGCTATAATCGGTGCTTCGGTACAGCCGTGAAAGTCAAGAGGATAGCACCCCCACATTTCCTTTATTTTCTCGCGAAAAACCTCTCCGTCTATACCGAATGTAACCAGCCCCTTCATTTTCCACAGGTCGCGCGGTAAAAGTTGCCTTCGGTGTATTTTTGCTTTTAACAAGCCTCTGGCCAGTCTGGCAAGTTTTTTGGGATTTTGCTGCAGCCATCTGCTTTTTCCACCTTTTTCCTGCGCATGGCGGCTAAAGCGCTGCCCGATAGCTACGGCGACGCTCGACATGCATATGGTCATATCCATTCCTTCTGATAGCGCCATATCAAACCCCTTTTTTATGCGCTCTTCGAATGGCATTTTTTCAGCCTCTTCCACTGGCGGCAACATGGTGAACAATTCATGAGGAAAAGCTCTGACGATAGTTCCTGTAGCATATGGCGGAGGCGCCATGCTGTACAGCACGTTATCATTTTTATGCAGATTCACTTCGCCATGCTTTGTAGCAGAAGCTAAAATCATCATGGCAAAAACCAGCGGTTCTATTTCATCAAAAGCTCTGGCTGTTATCGGAGCCCACCGATAGGCATATTCCCCTGTTTTACCTGAGGTGTATTGCCACAGTAATGGTTTTTTGGGTAACACATCCATGCGCCGCTTGAGCAAATATGGAGCATAGTCGGCATAGGTAGTAAGCGGAACCACCTCCCGAAAATCTTCTAAATTTTCAGGCATGTTCCCGTTCATAATCCGTTGCCCGAGTTCGCATTTGCCCAGCAAGCCTATTTGCTCCATGAGCAAACGCTTTTGTATGCGCATAAAATCATCAAGGCTCAGGTCAAGAAATCCGCAACAGCGTTTCCATACTTCATCATACTTTCCATCGGCAAACAATTCGGCTACGGTACTCATGTTTTCTTTCCTCCTTGAATCGATATCTTTCAGGGTAAAGCTGGTGGCATAATTTGCCAGGCTGTTCCATGTCGGTATGAGCATCGGGGTATTTTTACGGTAATCGCCATATCCTTCGAACATGCGGTCAAAAAAGAATTTGTCCTGAATTACTACCACAACCACATCTACAGCCATCCATACCGATGCGGCAAGAAGCATTAATCTGGATTGGGATACCAGGACAAGTGAGTACAATGTGATTCCCAGCCCATAGACGCCGGGATGCCGCACTATCGCATACAGGCCATCCGTTATCAGCTCGTCGCTAACCCCTACCTTGAAATAGGTTTTATAAAAGGGGAGATTGATAAAAA
>CAYRSY010000003.1:0-3034 GCA_964427105.1 uncultured Dehalococcoidales bacterium | reverse complement strand
TCGTCGCTAACCCCTACCTTGAAATAGGTTTTATAAAAGGGGAGATTGATAAAAAGTGAATGCAGCAATTGCGCCGCCGAGGCCAAAAAGAATATCCATCCGATAATTACAGCCCACACTGGAATATTGTACTTATCGCCTGACACACATATCTGCCATGCGCTTGCGGTTATCAGGCTGCATCCGGCAATCCACGCCAGCGGTTTTGCCCAGGGAACTCTTTTTATGGCTGCCAGATCCACAAGATGAAAAACAGGAAATCCCAAAGCGCCCAGTAAAACGTATAACATCTTTCTCCCCAGCAGCAAATATGTCATACCTCAAAGGGCATTGGAAGGTTTTATATACTAGAACAATGTTCTATTTGTGCCTGCGCCAGCCTTAAAACATTTTTTGCGGACTATTTTTCGTTTAAGGCCTATTCAAGGGAACGAAACGAATATGCAAGGATAGTATGAGAATCGCGGAAAGGCGAAGATTTAATTCAATACTTCAGTGTCTTGAGGGAATTTACCATTGTCATAAGTAATGAATTAAAGGCATGAAAAAAGAGGGGCTTTTTAAGCCCCTCTCATAATCTATCGAATTGCCAATTTTCGTTAAATGGCTATTTCCATTTTATCTTGACTTCCCGTCCCTCGTCATCCGACGGCCGGTCGAAATCCTTCAGTTTTCCGGTGATGTCCCGCAGATCCAGCGACGAAGATTTATCGCCCAGTTCCAATCCATAGCCTACAAAAAAATCGACAAAGCTCTTCAGGAGTTTTTTCGTGTCCTCGTGGAAAGCTTCCAGTTCATCCTTGGTCGCCATTTTCTTTTCGCGAGCCATCAGGGCATTCAGTTCTTTCTTCAGCCCATCCATTTCTTCCCGGGCAACCCCGTTGCTAATGCTTTCACCTTTGAAATGGCTTTCTATAAGATAATCAATGAAATCAGCCTGGCTCATATCGCCGCGGTTGTCGTCTATCTTTTTCACCAGATCTGCCGGCAGTATCAACATGCGTTTTTCGGACATATAAGCTCCTTATTCAAGCTCCTGATTTTCATTATCCCTTAAATCTAATGTGTCCATCAAACCGTCTATAGACCTCAGCACCTCAAGCCCTTTTTTGGTCACCCTGTACGTCACCGACGGATTGCCCAGCTTTACCTTGTCGATCAAGCCCCTGTCCAGCAGAAAGCTCAGATACTTCTGCAGCTGGAAGTAGCTCATATTAACGCTGTACATTATCTCAGTTTTGCCAGCTTCGCCCAGCCTGAGCATGTCAGCGATAATTTCCAAACTCGAACGCCTTCGGTCTAGTTTCACATTACCTCAACAAACATAACTAGTACTAACAGTACTATTATACTAGGCGTGTCAAGAGGTAGATGTGTTCACATCAAAAACCGCGCGTGTACCACCCCCAGATAGCATTCCCCCATATCATTGCCAGCATGGTACCAAGCGCCAGGAATGGCCCGAAAGGTATGGCCTGTTTGCGCCCCTTTTTTCTTGCTGCCAGTAAAATTATAGCTATTATGCCGCCCGCTATAATAGCCAGGAAGATGGCTACCAGTACCGATGGGTATCCGAGCATCAATCCCATCAGGGCGGCCATTTTGACGTCTCCCAGCCCCATCCCGCCCCGGGAGAGGATGGCGATTAAAAGGAACAATGCCAGTCCTATGCCGCAGCCGATAGCCGCGTGTTTTAAATCGGGAACAAATGCCAGCGCATTCAGGTCAAATCCCGCCCATGTATGCAGCACGCTCACAATTAGCGCAATAACCATCGCCGGATATACCAGCCTGTTCAGGATAAGCTGATGATCGAGGTCTATAACGAATATCACCAGCAGCAGGCAAAAATAAAGCAAAGCCAGACAGATGAGCGCATAATCCGGTTTTGCAGATCCTGCCAGAAGCCAGTTGGCAGAGCCGTACCAGCAGATTAAACCGAAACCTGCTCCGGTAGCAGCTTCTACAATGGGCAGACGGACGGGTATTTTCTCCGCGCAGTAACGGCAGCGGCCTTTAAGCTGTATATAGCTTAAAACGGGAATAAGGTCTTTTGCGACCAGCTTCCTGTTGCAGGCAGGGCAATGAGAAGGAGGGGACACTATTGATTTTCCGTCTGGCAGCCTGTCGATAACCACGTTCAAAAAGCTGCCTATAACCAACCCGAACAGAACCGCAACTGCAATCATTTAAAATCCTCGTTATATTTTGACGGTTTTGTCAGATATAAGTCAATAGACGCAGTATCAGGCAGACAAGACTAAAGTACCATGCCATTTATCCAAATGTCTATTGACTGACGTCTGAAGCGACCATATAATAAGTGTTACTTTAGTTGATGTTTAGTCAACTTTGTTTAATAATGTAGGATATAAATAAAGGTCGTTAATCAGGAGGGTACTAAAATATGAAAAAACTACTGAAGAAATTCCAGTACGGCGAAAAGGGCTTCACACTAATCGAGCTTTTGGTCGTCATCGCCATTCTCGGCATCCTGGCGGCGGTCGCCATCCCCAACCTGTCCAAGTTCATGAACAGCGGCAAGTCACAGGCTAGGGCTACAGAACTTTCTATTGTCCAAACAAACATCGTTGCTTGGATGGCAGACAATACTAGCACAACTCTCACTGCAGGATCAGCAGGACCTGGCACTGCTGCTGATTTTGATGGCTCGAACACTGGTAATGCCGATTTAAATGAGTATCTGTCCAGCCCGTTGCACGGATCTTATACTTGGGATACAGACGGTGCTGTAACTCAGGTTGCATACGACTAATTTCTATATAATAAACGCTTAATCACAGAGATAACCCCGCAGTAAATAAAATCTGCGGGGTTTCTTTTATTCCCATTTTGACATCTTTACCCTCTCAAAGTAGAATTAAGCGGAATAGAGGGAGCAAGATGCTTACAGATTACATACAGGCAGCAATAGACAGCATTAACTGGTCTATCCTTGATAATGGTTCCTTTTCCGCGGATATTCCGCTTCTGGGGTTACGTTTGTCAAAGCCGCACCTCGAGGAATGCCAGA
>CAYRSY010000002.1:40788-46392 GCA_964427105.1 uncultured Dehalococcoidales bacterium | reverse complement strand
TTACCTTGACAAAAGGGGCTTGGAGGGTTAGAATGTGAGTGAATATTAACAAACAATATCCGTTGTCTGTGTTACTTCCTTCGCACAATTGTGAATTCCTTACTTATTCAACAGGAGATTGCTTTAATGCCCGTAAAATATGAAACTCATTCGGTAAGGCAACAGCAGATAATCAATGCCGCGAGAAAAATAATAGTTACCAGCGGGAGCGAGCACGTAACAATAAAAAGGCTGGCTTCTGAAGTAGGTATTTCTGAGGCTGCCATATACCGTCATTTTAATGAAAAACGAGATGTTTTGCTTGTTCTGGCGGATGATATAGGCGAGACGCTTCTTGATGACATTAGATATACACGTGAAAAAGGTTCAAGCGTGCTTGATAGACTCGATAAAATTCTTAACAAGCATATATCGGCTATCGAACAACGACGGGGAGTTTCTTTCCAGATCATTGCAGAAATAATCAGCATGGGCGATAAGGAGCTTAATGCCAGAGTCGCAGCTATCGTTGATAGATATATAGCTCAACTGACTTCAATATTCGAAGAAGCTATCAACAACGGAGAATTACAGAGTGACTTAAACGCGAACGCAGTTGCCTCCATGGTGTTTGGATTAACGCAAGGGCTGGTTGATCTCTGGGCTCTAAACAATTACAAATTTAATCTTAAAAAGCGCTATAACGCTGTCTGGTCATCTTTCAGACAACTGATTGCCACTAAAAGATCCGGCAGCTATTTATAGGGGAATTAATAAATGGGAGGTACATTTTGGGTAAAAAAAGTTTAATTGGAAAGGCAATGACTGTGATATTTTCACTGACTATGGCCTTTATCCTGGGTTCGATCGGTATTTCGAGCGGTTGCGGTGGCGGGGACGCCAGTAAGACTGTTGTTTTTGCTGACGCCAGCTGGGACAGTATCCAGTTGCATAACCGCATAGCCGCTTATATTCTGGAAAATGGCTACGGCTATACTGTGGAATATACCTTTGGCGATACCATCCCGCTGTTTAATGGCTTGGCACGCGGCGACGTCGATGTGTGCATGGAGGTCTGGGTAGAAAACCAGCAGGTGGCTTATGACCAGTACATTTCCGATGGCAGTATCGTGGATGTGGGGGGCAATTTTCTGGACAACTGGCAGGGATGGCTGGTGCCTACTTACATGATAGAAGGCGATGCGGCCCGCGGAATTGAGGCAACAGCTCCAGGCCTGAAATCCGTATCTGATTTGCCTCAATATTGGGAACTCTTCAAAGACCCTGAGCAACCCACAAAGGGGCGCTTTATCAACGGCCCGGCAGGCTGGGAAGCTACTACTATCAATACCGAAAAACTGATTGAATATGGTCTTACCGATTACTACACAGACTTTGCCCCTGGTTCTGATACAGCGCTGTCAGCCTCGCTGGCGGCAGCTTATGAAAAGGGCGAACCCTGGTTCGGCTATTACTGGGAACCGACATGGGTTCTGGGCAAATATGATATGACCCGTCTGGAAGAACCTGCTTACGATGAAACGATCTGGAATACAACTCATGCCTGCGCTTATCCGGCGAACAAAGTAAATATATGTCTTAATGCTGAATTCAAAGACGCTAATCCGGATTTGGCTACTTTCCTGGGCAAATACACCACCACTACCCAGATGATTAACGAAATACTCGCTTACATGCAGGACAACAGCGCCAGCATTCAGCAGGCTGCTGAGTACTTCCTGAAAAACTATGAGTCAACATGGACATCGTGGGTTCCGTCGGATGTAGCAGAAAAAGTGCAAACTGCACTGGGGTAAAAAGTTATAGTTTTGTTCAATCGTTTTGGGGATAACACAAATTGAACCCGAAAATGAGGCGGTTTTCCTGTAAACCGGGAACCTGTAGTAAATACAAAATATGCAGAGAGGCCGTAATAGCCTCTCTGCATGTAATTCCCGTACAATAAAACTATGGCAGTGATATACTGAAGATACAAATTTGTAGTACCTGGTTTTATCCTTTACTCAGCGTAACTTCAAAACCTATTGTGGTTAAGAAAAACGGGAAGAAAAGGTAGTACATATGAATAATCTGAACAATTCCAGTGAAACCAATTCCATCCTCGATGTCCGTAATCTCTGGAAAATCTTCGGGACTAACCCAAAACGTGTTATGGAATCCGAAGAGCTGCGTAAGGCCAGCAGACAGGAAATTCAGGAACAGACAGGCCTGGTAATGGCGCTTCGGGACATCTCATTTCATGTTGATAAGGGTGAGTTGTTTGTCCTTATGGGGCTTTCAGGCAGCGGTAAATCCACGCTAATCCGCTGTATTCCGAGATTGATTATGCCTACCGCGGGAGAAGTGCTTATAGATGGCGACGATGTATTGCTCTACAATCCATCACAGCTTCGCAGCATGCGCCGCACCCGAGTGAGCATGGTCTTTCAGCAATACGGACTGCTTCCCCACTACACCGTGATTGACAATGTTGCTTTTGGATTGAACATTCGGGGAATGAAGAAAGAAGAAGCCTATGCCGTAGCCAACAAGATACTGGAGAAGGTTGGCTTAAAAGGCTGGGAAGACCGCCATCCGGCAGCATTATCCGGCGGTATGCAGCAGAGGGTTGGCATTGCCCGTGCATTGGCCAGTGATCCTGAAATATTATTGATGGACGAGCCGTTCAGCGGCCTGGACCCTCTCATCCGGCGTCAAATGCAGGATGAACTTATTGAAATACAGAGCGAATTGCATAAGACCATACTGTTTGTAACACACGATCTTGATGAAGCTCTCAAACTGGGATGCCGTATCGCTATTATGAAAGATGGGGAAATAATCCAGACGGGCACGCCAGAAGAAGTAATTACCAATCCGGGCAGTGAATATGTAGAGGAGTTTGTGCGCGATGTATCACTCTCCAAGGTGCGAACAGCGGGAAGCGTAATGACTTCGGTAGATATTCTTCTCTACGGATGGATGGGGCCCGAAACGGCCAGTCACATCCTGCGCAGCTCAAAGCGTAACTATGCCTTCGTTGTGTCGGTGGGAACAAAATACCTTGGGCTGATCACGATGGCAAAGCTGGTAGAAATAAGACGTGAGCAGCCCAAAAAAGCTATAAAGGATTTTCTTGTGCCGGATATTCCTACTGCCAAACCTGATTCAAAGGTGGAAGATCTTCTTCTTCCCGCTACAACATCCCCCTACCCGATGCCGGTAATTGACGATGACGGCGAACTGGTAGGTGAAATCAGTAATGATCTGTTGTTATCCAGTATGTCCAGAAGCAAATCTGAAGACCGCGAAGGGCCTTTCGAACTGCCAAACTCTTCGGAAGAACTTCAGCCAGGCGCAGATAATACTGTAACCTCCGGTATAGAGACGCCCATAAATGATGAAGAAACGAATGCCGGAGGAGAATTAGAACAGGATAAAACGCAAGAGCGTACCAGGAATGAGGAGGCAGGCTGATGTTAGATTTCCCATCATTTTTAAATGTGCCGCTGAAAGACTGGGTTGATAGCGTCATGGCCTGGGTGCTTCATAATCTGGGCGCAGTTTTTGACGCAATAGGCGACTTTATTTTACAAATACTCGTGCATATAGAACGGTTTCTGCAAAGCGTACCGTGGTTCGTTGTCATTCTGTTTATTTTCCTTCTAGCATGGTGGGCCTCACGGCGCTGGTGGTTCGGCCTGCTTATGGCTGGCATGTTCACCCTGATCGGCACATTTGGTCACTCGGGTTTTACCTCTTACTGGGAACTGGCCATGTCCACTCTGGCAATCGTAATTACTGCGGTCTTTATTTCACTATTGCTGGGTATCCCATCGGGTATTCTCATGGCCCGTAGCAATTTTGTGCAGTCTGTGCTTAAACCTGTGCTGGATGTTATGCAAACCATGCCCAGTTTTGTCTATCTTGTACCTGCTATCATACTCTTTGGCATGGGGATGGTCCCGGCAGTATTTGCTACGGTTATCTTTGCTGTGCCGCCGGTTATCCGTCTTACCAATGTTGGTATCCGGCAGGTTTCCCCAAGCGTGATTGAAGCTGCCAGGGCATTTGGAGCCAACTCTTGGCAAATGCTTACAAAAGTGCAGATACCGTTGGCCATGCCTTCCATTATGGTGGGCGTCAATCAAACGACGCTGGCTGCCCTGTCCATGGTGGTAATTGCCTCCATGATCGGAGCGCGCGGTCTGGGATATGAAGTTTTACTTGCCATTAACCATCAGGAACTTGGCCGCTCTGCGGAAGCCGGCATAAGTGTAGTTATTATTGCTATTGTGATAGACCGCATCACGGCAGCCATTGCTTCGCGGCAGAAAAAGAGTGTTACCGGATAGAGGAATCGCAATGGATACAGCAGCGACCGAATCCAAAGCAACGGAGTTCCCAGATATTCTGGACGACCTTGAAGTGGATATTATCGGCGTGGCCGGACTGGATGCATCTGGGTCAGGCGCAGAGTTGGAAAAGGCCGGAAGACTTTTGCCTGATGCCAGATCAGTTGTAGTTATGGCTATGGAGCTTCCTGTAGAGGTTTTCCGGCATCTTACCTTCAAACAGGAAGTTGGCAATATTGAGCTAAGGGAGTTGTACCATCAGACTGAACAGCTTATTTCGGGGCGTTTAAACTGGGAAGCCTACAGGCTGGTAAAAAAATTACACGGGAAAGGTTATCAGGCGCTGGCTTTGCCTGCAGGCAGCCCCTACGATGCCAGATTTCTTGAGAGCGCATTTTCCTACAAGCATGCTGCCCGGTCGGCTGGCCTTGGTTATCTCGGACATAATAGCCTGTTGCTCACACCTGAATTCGGCCCTCGGGTGAAAATGGCGGTTGTGCTTACCGATGCAAGATTAAAAACCTCACAGGTTAAGGCAATAGAAAACAGATGTATCAGTTGCAAAGCCTGCGTAAATGCCTGTCCTGCAAAAGCTATCAGCCAGCCATCTCCGGGAGAACCGTACAGGATAAACATACATGCGTGCAATACCTTCCTGACAGCGGTCGGGTTGTGTGCTGAATGTATGAAAGTATGTCCTTTAGCTAAAATAAAAAAGGGGTGAAATATGGCCAGGATATTAGCTGTCAGCGGAAGTTTGCGGAAGGATGGCAATACCGATACCCTTTTGAAAAAAGCAGCGGCTGGCGCAGAGAGCGTCGGCGTTGCCGTAGAGACGGTATTTCTCCGTGATGGCACTATAAATCCCTGCATGGGATGCGAAGGCTGCGCCAAATTAGAGCATTGCGCACGCTGGGATGACTCAATGACATCGCTATACCAGAAATTGAACGATTGCCAGGGATTGATACTGGGTTCGCCGGTTCATAACTATAATATATCCTGCATCATGAAGGCTTTTATTGATCGCCTGTTTCCCCTTTATATCGCTTCAGACGATTACCCGCGAAAATTCTCCAGCAGCTTTGAGGGGAAGTGCAAAAAAGCAGTGATATTCGCCGTGGGAGAACAACAGGATCGGAAGGATATGGTACTTGCGCTTCCGGCGATGGCGCTGCCTCTTCAGGCATTAGGTTACTCAGTCGTTAGAAGAAGGCTTTTCAAGGGGCTGTTTGCCAGAAATGAGGCGGCTGAGGATAAGAAAAGTCTT
>CAYRSY010000002.1:30662-40688 GCA_964427105.1 uncultured Dehalococcoidales bacterium | reverse complement strand
CCTGAACCTCTTTTTCTTGGGGGGCATATCCGTGAAGAAAATTTGCCGTAACTCATCTTGTCATACGACAGAAACTGATATGGTGCCCCGCAAGGAATTAGAAAAGTTACGTTTAAAACTAAGGCAAAATCAAAAAGCCCTCAGAGCTTCTCAAGCGGAATACCAGCAGCTTCTTAGCCATGATAGTCATGGTATTCGTATTATAAACAAGGATTTCACTGTACGTCTTGTCAACCAGACTTTTGCTCATATGTCCGGAACCAATGAGATGGAATCTATAGGCAAGAAATGTTACAAGCTTTTCCCCGGCCCTTATTGTCATACCCCCAATTGCCGTTTGGCACGTATTATCGGGGGGGAGAAGTTTATTCAGGCGGAAATCGAACGTATAATGCCGGATGGGCACATTATTCCCTGTATCGTAAATGCGGTGCCTCTGCGCAATGAAAAGGGCGAGCTGGATGGGGTTATTGAAACTTTTACTGATATTTCGGAAAAACGGCAGCTTGAAGGGCAGGTCAAAGAGTCAGAAGATCGCTACAGGGCATTGATAGAACTGGGATCGGAAGCAGGCGAGGCTATCGTTATGCTACAGGATATCGATGGCAGGGAAGGAATTCAGACGTTTGTCAGCGACCAGTGGCCGCGAATGACGGGTTATGCAAAGGACGAACTGCTGGGAAGTTGTTTTTTTGATTTACTTGTGAGTGAAGATTGCAATGATTCGATTGAAAGACACCGCTTAAAGTTGACAGGCATTCCGGTGCCGGGACTGTACCAGATGCAAATAGTGCGCAAGGATGCATCAAAAGCGGTAATAGAGGTTACGGGGGCATTTACCAGATATCAGGGCCAAAAAGCCAATGTTTTATATATTAGAGATATAACCAAAAGAAAGCTGGCGGAGGCCCGTTTACAGGATTCCGAGGAGCGGTACCGCACGTTGTTTGAAGATGTCCCAGTGGCTATATGGGAACTGGATTATTCTGACGTTAAGAAGTATTTGGATTCACTTCGGGCAAGCGGTGTTACAGACATCCGCGATTACTTCATGCAGCATCCAGAAACGACGTTGCACTGTCTCAAGCTGGGTAGAGGGTATGGGGCTAATCAGGCGGCGCAAAAACTCTATGAAGCTGATTCCAGAAAACAGCTATATACAGAACTGTGGGATTTATTGAGGAAACGGCCTGATGGTTTTGATCGGGATATGGAAAATTTCATCGCCCTGGCTGAGGGTGCGACTGAGATCAAGTATGTTCACCGCGATATCACCTTCAAAGATAATTGGAGATACACCAGCGTTCAGTATCGCATAGCGCCGGGACATGAACAGGACTGGAAAAGAATACTCGGTTGTTTTTTTGATATAACTGAACGCGTTGAAGCAGAAAATGAACTGCAGGCGATACATGATCATTTAAAGGAAATCGTAGACCAGCGAACATCCCAGTTAAAACAGGAAGTGGAACATAGCCGTTTGATGGAAGCAAAATTGAGAGAACTATATGAAAAAGAAACCCAGTTGCGCAAACAGATGGAAGAGCAAATTAATCAGCGGATCTATTTCACGCGTGCTGTGGTACACGAATTAAAAACACCTTTAACCCCTTTGTTAGGCGCCAGCGAATTATTAAAAACGAATTTGAAACAGGAACCGTGGGCTAAACTGGCGCAGCAATCGTATAAAGGCGCACTGGAATTGAATAAGCGCATTGATGAACTGTTTGATTTAACACGGGATGAAATCGGTATTTTACAGTTGAACTACGCATGGGCCGACCCTCTGGAAATAGCGCGCCAGTTAGTTGATATGGTAAGCCATCAATGCCAGACAAGCGGGCATAAGCTTTATATGGACCTGCCGGAATCTTTGCCTCAGATATATTGCGATCCGCAGCGTTTGAAACAGGTATTGGGGAATCTTGTCGAAAATGCCTGCAATCATACTGCCCCGGGAACAAAAATAACGCTGCGGATAAGCCGGGAAAATGACTGCTTGCTGTTCAAGGTTGAAGATTCAGGGCAAGGAATCGCTGAAGAAAAATTGAAGGACATTTTCACTTCTTATTCAAGAGTAGACAGTCAGGATGAGCATTACGGGGGACTTGGGCTGGGGTTATCTATCTGCAAGACTTTTGTGTCGCTGCACGGCGGAGAGATCAAGGTGAAAAGCAAGGAAAATGAGGGGAGTTGTTTCTGGTTTGCGATCCCGATAGAAGGGCTCCCCGTCGCCAGATAACAGAGGCTGATATGAAAGTGCTGATGATTGAAGATGATGTCGATATCATAGATTTTATGAAAACTGCATTACAAATCGGCTGGCCTGAGGCGACATTGATGCATGCCACTCATGGAAATAAGGGTATTGAAATGGCAGAAACAGAGTCTCCGGATATCGTTTTGCTGGATTTAGGCTTGCCGGATGTAAACGGTTTTGACGTTCTTAAAAAAATACGCTCGTTCTCAGATGTTCCTATCATAATTACCACAGTTAGCGGAGAAGAAAATTTTGTGGTTAGAGGATTGGCGCTGGGCGCCAATGATTACATAACCAAGCCTTTACGCCCGCTCGAAATGATTGCACGTATGAAGGCGCTTACCAGACGTGACAAATTGTACGATGATCTTTCAGTAGAATGCGGAGATATGCGATTTGGCGTGTCCCTGCACGAATTGTATAAAAATGACCAGATGATTTCTCTTACTACTACTGAAGGCCAGATTATGTGTGCTCTCATGAAAAATGCAGGCAAACTGATGCCGTATGCCAGCCTTGCAAAGGCAGTATGGGGAGAATACTATCCGGGGGTGGAAGATAGCATGAAATCTCACATATGTCATTTACGGCAAAAAATCGAAGATGACGCAAATCATCCCCGCTATATTTTAAATGTTTCCGGAGCCGGATATATGTTAGCTAAAATAACCTGAATCTTTCGTATTCGTATCCGCTCCTCAACCGAATCTCAACCACGCTCAACCGCATTATTACTCTCCCCAACCATTCCCGTTACCATTGAATAATACACTGGTATCGTGTTTGGCAATCTGTTGTTGACGCATTGTTTTCGGAAACTGAATGTATCAGTATATTCCAGCAGAACACATTTCTGTGAATTGTCAGCTATCTCTGTTTGTGAGTGTATGTCCTTCAGCTATCAGCATGTTTGCGGCAACCCTTTATCCAGTGTGATTTCTACACCATTACCGATTGATTCATCAACTCCCTCATAGTTGAGATAATTTCTGGATGTAATCAAGCATACCAGAAGTTTATACACGGATAACCGGAAGAATGAGGAAGCTTATGGAGCAGACTGAAAAGCATAATCCCGGATTTTACGACAGTGGTCATGGGAACGCTCATACCACAATTGCGCTTCAAAAGGTGACCAAAGAGAGGCTTGATAACAGCCGCGCTCCGGGACAGTGCTATGACGGCTTCATAAGCGAACTTGTTGATTACTGGGAGAGATACAGGATTACAAGTTCTCTCTGTGAACCGGGGAAACCTGTGCAGAGGTGAGAGATAAATGAGCATTAAAACCTGTAACCCGAGAACTACCGTTTCACTTGGCAGAACTACCAAATCCAGAATGGATAAATGGCGCGCTGCCGGTCAGTCTTATGACGGGTTTCTACGCCAGCTTATGAATTTGTGGGAAACAACACATAGCGGTAATGAGTTGGGAGAAACCAGATTTATATCAGGGAACCAGACTGTAACTTCCCGTTGAAATGGGTTTGAATGGGATTCGGTTCGAAGTATGAATACCATTGAAAAAATATGTTCAAAAAGACTATAGAAATACGTGGAGAAATATAGCTATCCCGTGAAGATAATAAAAAGGAGGTGCTGAACTGGTAGCAGATAGTAATTAGCATGGTTTCTGGCATAAAAATTAAAGGAGAATAGAATGGCTGAAGAAAAAGAAGAAAAAATTAAGGTTTCAAGAAGGGAATTTTTAAAGGATGCCGGCCTGGTAGTCGGGGGCGCCACCATTGGATCAATGGCGCTCATGAATGCCTGCGGTGGCGAAACAACAACCGTAACATCTACCAAAACAGTTACAACTACTGCGGCAGGCAGCGCTTCTACCGTCACGGTTACCAGCCCTGGTAAAACCGTTACAACAACAATATCAGGCGCTGCCGGCGACGCAACCGGTCTTTCCCCCGTAAGCATGACTATTAACGGCAAAAAATACGATCTGGTTACCAAACCCCATTGGCCTTTGCGCGATGTGCTGCGCAAACAGGTAGGCATAACCTCGCTTAAAGATATGTGCACCGGATACGGCGCCTGTGGCTCATGCTGCCTGCTGATGAACGGGCGTCCGATATTATCCTGTCTGTCTCTGGCTATCGAATGCGAGGGGGCGGATATTATCACCTGTGAAGGTATCGCAGATGACAATGATCCCCTGATCGAAGCCTATTCTCGCAATGCCTGTATGCAGTGTGGCTTTTGCACTCCCGGGTTCGTGGTTACAGCCAAAGCGTTGCTCAACCGCAATCCCAATCCTACCACGGATGAAATAAACGAAGCGCTATCCGGCAACCTGTGCCGCTGTGATACTTATCCAGCGCATGTGGCGGCAATCCATGAAGTGGCCGGGCAATAGTGATAAGGAGGAATGAATAAATGGCAGAAGTAAGACCCTGGTTGTGGGAAGTACCGGCAAACAGCCCTATTGGAAAAACACATCTGCTGCGCAAGGATGGATTTGATAAAGCATCAGGAAAGACTCCTTTCGTGGGAGATATACTTCTTCCCGGCATGCTGTATGCTAAGGGATTGACTTCCCCTTATTGCCGCGCTGAAATCACCAAAATCGATGCCAGTAAAGCCCTCGCCCTCGAAGGTGTATGGGACGTTTTGCTTTATGATGATCCGGATATCAAGGATCGCTGGGAGAATACAATCCCCGAGAATGACTATGTTCTCAAATTGCTCCCCAACGTGGCTGAGTGGTATAGCCATGTAGTCGGCGCTATTGTTACGGCTGAAAGCGAAGAGATATGCGACCGCGCTCTGAAATTGCTGGATGTAACCTGGAAAGAACTGGACTTTGTGCTGGATCAGGAAGAAGCTATGAAAGACGGCGCTCCTGCCGTATGGACTTCTACCCTGCCTGTGCCCGAAGCCAACAATATGCATCAGTCTGCGGAAGAGGAAGAGGGTGATGTTGCAGCGGGTTTTGCGGAATCGGACAACGTCATAGAATTCCGAATCACCCGCGAAGAAAATAACCCGGCCGGCGCGGAACCTTCCAAGGCAGTAGCCCAGTGGACCGGCGGCAACGGCACGGAAAATGATCAGTACCTCGAAGCATGGGTCAAATCCCAGGTTCCGCATCATGAGAGAGCCTGCCTGGCCGATTTGGGATATGTCAATGCCGGCAGAATCGAAGTCAACTGCCCGTACAGCGGCGGAACTTTCGGCGGATTAAACTGGCTGGCCGGCGCTCATATGGTGCCTCAGATTGCAGCCATCTGCTCCCACCGTACAAAACGTCCGGTGCAGTATATCTGGGACGAGAGCAACTTCTACTGTGTCGGCGATGAATACGGTACCTACGACATCAAAGTCGGCTTCAACGACGACGGCATGATCAACGCCGTGCAGTGCAAATCGATAGGTATGCGCTCATGCGGCATCGAAAAAATAGAAGAAACCATTCAATGCCATAATTTAAAGGCCATTCATCTCTATCCATGGGTAAGCCGTCCGCCGCGCATGTGCTGGCGTGATGGCGGGCCTCCATCGATGGTGGGCAACGAAGTTTATTCGCACGTTGCCGCCTATCTGAATATGCAGCTTCCCGACCTGGCCATCAAGAACTACGGTTTACATGGCGGGCGCGACATAGCCTGGATTAACAACTATCAGGCTTCCGTCGGTATGCCGGTCGTCCATACTATGAAAGCCATCATGGATGAGGGCAAAGCCGCTATCGGCTGGGACGAGAAATGGCACGAACCCGGCGCCAAGAAGCTGGCGAACGGCAAATATCACGGTATCGGCGTCAATTACAACCATCACTGGGCGCATGTGGGAATGTTGCGGTCATACATCGGTGTCACCTGCATCGACGGCGTCATCAATATTCTTGGCCGCTGGGGCGATATCGGCACCGGCCGGATGTCCTCGTACTGCGCCATAGTGGCTGCCGAAATAGGCGCCAAGTATGAAGACGTTATTTGCAAAACTTTCAAGCAGCAGCCGACCGCTTATGAAATGACCCGCCCCGGCGGTTCATTCGGGCTGGTAACGGATTCTCCCCTCCTGGTGCAAATCGCTCAGGACCTGAAAAAGCAGATTCTGGCCAAGGCCTGCGCTCCCAAGAATATGCCGCTGTTTTCTATACCTTTCCAGCTTCCTGCGCTGTTCCCCGGCTTGACTCCTGATCAACTGGACATAAAAGACAGTGTAGTTTATGAAAAGGCTAATCCATCTAATAGCAAAACACTGAAAGAGGTCAGCGCTGTATGGATGGCAAGAGGCGGTTTGGGCGGCACCGGAGCCGGAAAAGGCGACGCTTTCTTCAACGATGCGCCCCCGCTGGCTTCGAGCATGAACCCGACATATCCTGCCGATGTCGAACAGCTGCATCTGGCCTGCCAGGCTCAATTTATTGAGGTTGAAGTGGATCCCGATACCGGCAAAGTCGATGTGACAAATGTGGTTACATTGAACGATGTCGGCACAGTTATTTCTCCTGAGGGCGTGAACGGGCAACAGTACGGCGGCACTATCATGGGCATTGAAAAGAGCGTTGCAGCCGAGAAGGTGTATGATCCGTCAACCGGTGTCTGGTTGAACGATAACCATGTATGCTGGGGAGAGCTGACCAGCGCTGATGTAGGTCCGATCGATTGTCATATCCTGGAAAACAAGCAGGGTTATGGCGCTTACGGCCTGTATGGATGCAGCGAAACACCTTGCGCCAACACCATCAATCTCACCGGCTCTGCCGTTTACAATGCCATCGGCAAGTTTGTAGAGCATTATCCGCAAACGCCCGAAAAAATCCTTAAAGTGCTTGGAAAGGCGTAGGAGGAAAAGATGAAAACGTTAGTTGAATTCGAGCATGTCAATGCCACGACACTGGAAGAAGCTGCGGCGGCGCTGGCTGAAACCGGTACTATGGCTATAGCCGGCGGAACCGACCTGGTGGGAACCCTGCGTTTTTCGGTACTTCGCGATGCCAGTTATCCTGTGAAACTTGTAAACCTCAAGACAATCTCAGGTCTGGACTACATAAAAGAAGAGAGCGGCACCCTGAAAATTGGAGCACTAACTTTGCTTGAGGATATTGCCGTGAATACCACCGTCAAGACCAAGTACACGGCACTGGCGGAAGCGGCAAGCAAAACGGCTTCTCCCCATATCCGTGAGATGGGCACTATCGGCGGTAACATCTGCCAGATGAACCGCTGCTGGTATTTCCGCTGCAACGATAACCGCTTCGATTGCCTCCGCAAAGGCGGAAATATGTGTTTCGCTATGGCCGGAGACAACCGCTATCATTCCATCTTCGGCGCGGTGTCAGCTTGCCTGGCAGTTAATCCTTCTGATACAGCTCCAGCGCTGGTTGCCCTGAATGCAAAGATCGTCACTACCAAGCGAACCATAGACGCAGAAAGCTTCTGGAAAGTAGCGATACCTGGCTCAACGGTGCTGGAAGCAGATGAGATAGTTAAAGAAATACAAATCCCTGCTCCCGCAACGGGTGTCAAAAGCGCTTTTGTGAAGTTCGCCATCAGGAAATCCATTGATTTCCCGATTGTGAATTGCGCGGCAGCTATCGGAGGAGGCGAAGCCCGTATTTGTCTTAATGCTGTTTACAACATGCCATATAGAGCTACTGCGGCAGAGGATTCAATAAAAGGCAAAACAATCAATGAGGCCAATGCCGAAACAGCTGCGGTTGCCGGAGTGGCGTCTGCTACCCCGATGTCTGCTAACGGCAGCAACCCCGGCAGCAAATGGAAAGTATCGGCAGCTAAAGGCGTATTGAAGCAGACAATCTTAGCCTGCCAGTAATGCAGAAACAAGCGAATGCTTTTGATATTGTTGCTGTCTTGGAAACAGCGATTTTGAAAGCATAGGATCCGGAGCCCCGCCGGTTAACCGGCGGGGCTCCGGGAGGCGATTGAATTTCAGGGATTCTCCTGCGGGAAATATAGTGATGAAACAAATAATATGGATTTATCGCGGGTTGATTTTAATAGCATGCGCTTTATTTTTTATCTCGTTCGTGATGCCGTGGTGGTCTACCCATATAACCATCCAGGGATTTGCGCAACAGTTAAACGCAGTTCAGATATTTGGTTATGGCTTAAAACATACGCTGCTACAGTATAAAGTGTATATACTCGATGATGAAACTCCTTTATGGCAGACGATACTGGCCTTTTTATACATGATTGTCAGTCTTGTTTTAGTTAATGCAAGCACATGGATAAAAAACAAAAAGGGGTTTTGGCTGTTGTTCATATGCGGTCTTGGATATATCATTTATATACTGGCAGCTACATATATTATAAGCCAGAGACTGGATACTTTCGGTTTGATATTACAGGGAGAAACGCGAGTATCATTTAATGTTCGTAATGTTACGTTTCAATCCGCACTAAGGCCTGGTTATTATCTGGCGTTTGCTTCGGGCGTAATATTGGTAATACTGGCCTTTCTTCGCGATGCTTTTATGAAAAAATACCGGCGAATTGAATAATAGACGGGAAATTGCTATTTCAAAGGTTGAAAGGGGACAAAGATGTCGAGTGGTTGGAAACAGGAGTATGCAAAACTGGCCGATTATGTTAGTGAACATCCGGAAATAAAAATAGCGAAAGGTATGATCAGGATACCGTCGAATGTAAGAGAACAATTCTATTCCCTGTTTAACAGCACCAGAATGGCAGTAGTGAGGGAATGTGTGTTTGAACTGCTCGACGAATCGCGTTATTTAATCCGAAATTACAACGCTTCAAAGGAAAAAGCCTCAAAATTATTGAATTTACAAAGCATAAGCAGCCAGCCCACCGTACAGCGTTTTCTTGATGATGCAGACGATTGGCTAGCGCGCGAACTTTTGGATCCTCTCTTTAATTTGTTAAGCGGAGCTATCACTGATCTGCAGTTTGAAGATAGTTATGCTGGACTTGTTCGATCTTCTGTCCCCTCCATGTATGAGAAAGCTTATGGGAGATGGCTGGCGGTTTCATTGATAAACTGGCTGGAACCGGATGAACTGATGACGGTTCCATTGCCGAAACTGCATCCGAGAGATCGCGCCGCTGTGGGCGGTAAAGATGTTTTTGATTCGATTCGCCCGCCGCAAAAATCCGACAGGATAGATTTCCAGTTCGAACTGTTTCAGCTATTCACTACTCCCGATTATATAGTGCATTCATCTCTCTTGGACAAGTATGTCGGCATAAGGACGCAATACGAAGACTCTCTGGGAGCGGCAGAAATTCTTCCCCCCTCCAGAGAATGGTTCCCTGTAAGCGGGATGGGCGATGTTACTTCAGGGATGATGCTGGTATATATGGCGGAGAATCCTTTTGATATTGCCGCGGTAGCTGACCGTTTGAAAATATGCCGTCCTGATATGATTATAGAATGCAGAACGCAAAAAGACTGGGTGATTAAAGAAGGTTTTGAGAATATAAAACGTCATCACAATAATCTCAAACCAGTTTGCGGCACTTTCCTAATGTCAAAAGTCAGGATGACAGATGCTCATACGCAGGATCTGGGCGAAGGAATAAAGGTTTTAACCGCAGATGTAAATGATAATAGCCTGGCGCCAATTGTTAATGCTTTAAAAACATTGGCAAGTATTGAAAAACAGCAGATTCCAGTAAAATAGCTGCAGGGGGCAGTCCTGCTTTAAGCGGGACTGCCTTATAAATATGCGCTAATGCGCTTAAAGCGATATAATATAACGTATAATATGAAGAATATCCGTTGATTGCTTCTCTGCTTGGTGATGACAGGAAAGGAGGAGA
>CAYRSY010000002.1:27588-30562 GCA_964427105.1 uncultured Dehalococcoidales bacterium | reverse complement strand
AAAGGCAAAGTTGATTTTAATGCTCTGGTTCTTCCGGAAGTTGGCAGACAGATTGTTAAAGGTGAGGCGGTCGGTCTTATAGAGAGCGACAAAATGAGCCTTGATATCATCACCCCGCTGAGCGGAGAAATAGTGCAAAATAGTGAAAAGATATTGAGTAATAATAATGTTTACAGCATGGCCTGGTTCCTGCAGATTAAAATGAGTCATCCCGAAGAGCTGGATGATATGATGACCTATGCTGAGTATCTGGCGATGATAGGCCAGGACTACGAATTTTAGATATAGAAGACAGGAACAAGGTACAGGGGAAGCAGATGGTCTTATTGCTGCTTCCCCTGTAATTTTCGGTAAAAATCCGCCCGATAGGATATAATCTTTATATAATCTTTTGATTTTACCCGGATACAAGGAGCATATATGCGCGGAATTATTACCGTTATCGGAACAGACAGGGTGGGAATCATAGCCGGAATAAGCGCTATTCTGGCTGATGCGAATGTGAACATACTAGACATAACACAAACTACCATGCAGGAACTGTTTACTATGATAATGCTTGTGGATATTAGCAAGTCTAATATCAATTTTGAAGAATTGTCCCAAAAACTTGATAAAAAGGGACAGGAATTAGGGCTCAAGATAAAAATACAGCATGAGGACCTTTTCAAGTCTATGCATAGGATATAAACGGCCTGTCCAATATGGAACGATAAGAAATAACTGCGTGAATTATAAATATTCTGGAGACATGCGATGATTGATCCCTATGAAATTTATGAAACCATAAATATGATATCGAACGAGAGCCTTGATGTGCGCACCGTTACCATGGGAATTTCTCTGAGGGATTGTGCGCATCCTGATATGGATCAGTTATGCTCGCGTGTATATGACAAAATAACGAAAACCGCCTGCAATCTGGTGAAAACCGCCGAGGAAATCGAACGGGAATATGGCCTTCCGATAATAAACAAGCGTATTGCTGTTACTCCCATCGCTGTTATTGCCGAAAGCGCAAAAGGCGATTACGTTAAAATAGCCTGCGCTATGGAAAGGGCGGCAGAAGAACTGGGGATAAATTTTATCGGCGGGTATAGCGCACTGGTGCACAAAGGCTATACCGCAGGGGACGAGCGCCTGTTCGAATCCATCCCGGAGGCGCTGGCAACTACCGAAAGGGTTTGCTCCTCGGTTAATGTTGCTACCACCAAATCGGGCATCAATATGGATGCTGTGGCGCGCATGGGGGAAATAATAAAAAAAGCCGCTGAACTATCTGCTGACAGAGACAGCATTGCCTGCACCAAACTGGTGGTTTTCGCTAACGCTCCGGAAGATAATCCTTTTATGGCCGGCGCTTTTCATGGCATTGGTGAACCAGAAAGTGTGATAAATGTCGGCGTAAGCGGGCCTGGCGTAGTATATAGCGCGCTTAAAAAACTGGGCCCGGATGCTAATTTCAGCGAGGTGTCAGAACTTATAAAAAAAACGGCCTTCAAGATCACACGTATGGGGCAACTGGTGGCAACTGAAGCCTCAAGGAGACTTGGTGTGCCTTTCGGTATTGTGGATCTGTCCTTGGCTCCCACACCTGTTGTGGGAGACAGCGTAGCGCTTATACTGGAGCAAATGGGGCTGGAGAAGTGCGGGGCACACGGAACAACGGCTGCGCTGGCCTTGCTCAATGATGCCGTCAAGAAAGGCGGCGTGATGGCCAGTTCTCATGTGGGTGGCCTTTCAGGGGCATTTATCCCGGTGAGTGAGGATGCAGGGATGATAGAAGCCGTAAAATGCGGGGCTTTGTCTCTTGATAAACTGGAAGCCATGACCTGCGTATGTTCGGTCGGACTGGACATGATAGCTGTGCCTGGAGATACCCCTGCACATACTTTGTCGGCTATAATCGCTGATGAAGCTGCTATCGGCGTTGTTAATAATAAAACCACTGCTGTGAGGGTAATTCCCGTATGCGGCAAGAAAGCAGGCGATACTGTGGAGTTTGGCGGTTTGCTTGGCGGCGGTGTAATAATGCCTGTCAACAGGTTTTCGAACAAGGTATTTATTGAACGTGGCGGAAGAATCCCGGCTCCTATTCATAGCTTGAGGAATTAGTTTGTTTTGAAGAATAAGACGATTGGTGAAAAATCTGAGATAAATCTGGACGGTAAAACGGTTTGCTATAACCTCAGGATAAGCCCCATTGCGAGGAATGTGCGGCTTGAAATAGGGCCTGAAACAGGACTTGCTGTGATATTGCCGCAAGGCTATTCGCTTTCAAAAGTTCCCGGTATCATATTGAGAAAAAAGCGCTGGATAATTGCCAAGCTTGATTTATATAACCGTGTTAAACAGAATTACGCCCCAGTCGGAAATTCGGCACGGTATCTGGGCCGGGAGTTAAGAATCAGGGCTGTGGATAATAATAACTCTGCCCGCGGCGCTTATCTGGCTGGCGATGAACTTCTGCTGCATATGGACGCAAACGGAAACAGATGTCAGTGTATTGAAGCATGGCTGAAAAAACAGGCTGAAACAGTCATAGTGGATATGGCCAAAAAACAAAGCTCGAAAATCGGGGTAAAGTACAGTAATTTGCGCATACGTTCAGCCCGTACACGCTGGGGGAGTTGTTCTCCAACCGGCAATCTCAACTTCAACTGGAAATTGATAATAGCGCCGCTTCCTGTAATTGAGTACGTCGTTATACACGAACTGTGCCATTTAAAAGAATTAAACCATTCTAAAGAGTTCTGGAACCTGGTGGAAAAGAATTGCCCTGATTGGCGAAACCAACGCAGATGGCTCAGAGATAATGAAGCCGCTTTGGCATTTTAACTGGATAACTGTAAATATAAGGCGCGACTTATCCCGATTACAAAGGAGATGATATACTTTTAGCTATGTCCGATACAATAGAAGGCAGACAACCTGTGCTGGAAGCTTTGCGGTCAGGCCGAGGCGTGAATCGCCT
>CAYRSY010000002.1:0-27488 GCA_964427105.1 uncultured Dehalococcoidales bacterium | reverse complement strand
CATAATCTGGGCGCTGTTATGCGCACGGCGGATGCTGTCGGCGCGCACGGACTTATAATCCGCAACAGAAGAGAGGTCGGCCTCACCTCCGTTGTTGCCAAATCATCCGCGGGAGCAATTGAATATGTGCCTGTCGCCAGGGTGCCGAATCTTTCTCAGGCTATAGAAGTGCTCAAAAAACGCGGGGTGTGGGTTGTCGGTATCGAAGCATCAGGCAATATGAAGTTCGATGATGTGGATTTCAAACTTCCCACTGCGATTATCATTGGCAGCGAAGGGAACGGCATATCTGAACTGGTTCGTAAAAAATGCGATATTCTGGCGGCAATACCGATGCGCGGCAAGATAAGTTCGCTTAATGCTTCGGTTGCTGCCGCAATAGTTCTATATGAGGCCTTCAGACAAAGGCTGCTATAAATATTTTTTGATTTGGCGTTGTTGACTGTCTTTGCAGGGTCACTGCCTTTAGTCAGCCGGTAGTTTTTCTGCGGCGGTTTATGACAAGAAGAAAAAGATAACCGATAGCTGCTAGCGATAGCACTGCAGCGACAGTAATAAGACTGGCATGTATCCCTTTGCTGTCAATCAGGTATCCCAATACAGGCGTTAATAAACCCGCTCCCACCAGATTGGTGAAATAATATACGCCCAATATGGATGAACATTTCTTTTCGGATACGCTCCCCACTATTTGAGATTCCGAGCTGGTTTGTGTAAGCGCGATGGCGATGCCGAACAATACCAGAATAAAATAAACTGACAGGCCGGCGGGGACTGTGCTCATGATTAAAAGAACAAATATGAGACAAAGACTGGCGGTTATCATTAACGGAATCCGCCCCAATCTGTCGGTTAAAAAGCCGGATATGGGATTGGCAAAGATGCCGGTAAGATAGATAACCGAAACAGAGATTGCCGCTGCCGCCTGACTCATGCCGAAGTTGTCCACCATGAAAAGAGGAATGAATGACATCGTGGCGGTGAATATGATGGTGGTAACGCAGGAAAGAGACATAAAGGCCAGCAGGTTAGCTTTGTTTCTGGGTTTGCGTGCCAAAATGTTGCATTCACCGGTATTTGTTACAGTTTTCTGGGGAGAAATCCGTTTGCCCATCAGAATATAGAGGATAAGACCGAATATCAGGGTAGGCGCAGCCAGTATTAAGAAAGAAGATTGCCAACCCCATGCTATAGCTGTGGCAGATGCGATAATCGGGGTTATGAAGTAAGCTGCGCTACCGCCTATGGCATGTATGCCAATAGCTCTGCCACGATGAACAGCGGGCACGGTAGATGAAACGGCAGGAGGAGCGGAAGGATGGTATCCGCCCCCCAGGAATCCCATAACTCCCAGCAATACTATCAATAATACATAACCTGTTGAAACACCTATGATAACCCCTGTAAGCCCTACTCCGAAGATGCCGATAGACATGAGATTGCGGGTTCCCACGCGATCGGCTAACCAGCCGGACGGGAGTTGGCTCATACCATACGAGATGGAAAAGACTGAAAGCAGCATCCCTGATTGCGTATAGTCGAGCGAAAAATTATCGCGGATAAACGGCATAAGTGGAACAGGCAGGGCGGTTAATAGATGATGGCTGAAATGACCCAGTGTAAAAAGAACCAGCCATCCTGGAATAGGGTGGATGAATTTGCGTAGGATTTTCATTTATTCGTTAAGCGCTGCGTGTAAATATAGATTGAGTCTATGGTTTTTGAACCTGCCTGTCAAACGATGAGGGATGTTTCATCTGGAAAGATAGAAATAATATGTTGTGAAGATATAACTTGCTGGTTGCCGCAAAAAAAGAAAGGGAGCCTTTTATACAGTTCTCCCTTCTTAAGTGATTTATATAAGCGTTGTTTTAACCTATGAATACTTCCATATTGCTGGAACTGGCAAAATCCTTTAATTCGCTGGTAAAAGCGGCAGCGTTGAAACTGCCTTTGCGTTGATATTGATAATGCAGGTTTACCCGATTTTCAGCCAGCGAAACTGTCTCAAGACGGAGACCTGAAAGACGTTGCTTAAGGAAACCCTGAAGTTGTTTTTCAATCGGTTTAAACGCGTCCTGGTCAAGTGTAATGACAAGATTGCTCAAACCGTCTCCGGCAAGGTTATTGCCGGAAAGCCAATGTATGCTTAGCGCTGCAAAGACTATTGCAAGCAGGATAAAAGTAATCAGGTAGTTACCTGTAGCTGCGCCGATAGAGCTGGAAATCATAAGGAGCACATATCCTACCTCGGCTGGATCTTTTATAGGAGTGCGGAAACGGATGAACGATAACGCTCCCAGCAAACCAAGTCCCAATGGCACTGATGATTGTATTACCAGAAAAAGCATCGTGATAGCCGGCCCGCCGACCAGAAATGTGCGGTGAACGCCTGCTCCTATGTGCCTGGATGCATAAAATTTCCGGTACATAAGGTAAACGATAAACGACAGTAACAACGACATAACTACAGGAACAGCAGCGTCCCAGAAACCGATTGAAGAATCAAAAATACTGAATAATGCGTCCAACTGGCAAGTCCCCTTTCAATGATTTGATTGTTTTCGTGATTATATGCAACTATTTGTCTGGGTTAATTAGCCCCATCCTGCCTGTTTGAAGATGGCGTTCCAGTCATTTTCTACCGTGTGTTTTCCCAGTGCGGCTGGAATATTCCCGAAGTTTAATCCGGATGGAGTGGAATAACCGCATGCTCCTATATTTTCCTGACAGGCTTCTATGCAGCCCGAGTATTTGGAAAACCTGCTCCAGTCGATATCAAGAAGCTTCAGATGGCCAAGCAAAGGCGGTATTTCGAGGGATTTCCCTTTTATCTCGATAACAGATCCTGAAAGTTCAACATCTTTATTCCCAAAACCCAGATGCGGCGCTATAGCAGTTGCTTGTATATGGCAATCCAGCGCCATGCTCTGGCCTGATAATACTTCCGTGAAACGATAACGCTTGTATGATATTTTTATAATCGGCTCCAGCTCCTTAACCGGGAAATACCCGAAACCGGCAAGGGTTTCTTTCAGCAGTGATCTGGAGATTGCGCCTGTGGTCAGCCCTGCTTTATTAAGCCGCTCGGCTGGAATATCCAACTCCAGCCGCTGCTTGGTGCTGGCAAACCCCAGTCTGGATTTCAGTTCCAGAAAAGCGGTGACCTTTCCAACGCTGTTTTTAACATCGCCGTACCATCGCAATCTTACTTTATCTTTCTTATATTCGCCGGAAAGGGATCTCTCATGCTGTTCAAGATCATAGCTGTCAAAATACAGGCTGTTTATCTGTTCAAACGGGTAATGAGTATCAGGCCGGCTAACCGTACGCAGCACTCCCAGCGCTACCCCAATCTTGTGAGGCGGGATAAAATATTTGCGCTCCATTCTTTGCGGCAGATTGGAAGTTGTTTCTATTGAATCATGCACATTTATAGTCATCGTTTGCCATTACTTGAAACCAGATTTTGCTGTCCACAATTTACCTTATGTTCGGTAAAGAGAGAGTAAAGAATGCCGGAGCGTTTATAGCGCAACAAAAAATCATTCCCTCAAGGAGAGAATGATTTGCAGGAAAGCCGATAGATTAAACTCTAACCGATGAATAAACTGCCTATCTGGTAGATAAGTGTTGCCGCAATCCATGCGATGGCTGTGGTATAAACAGCGGTAAAGAGCGCCCATCTCCAGCTGCCTGCCTCTGTCCTTATGGCGTTGATGCTGGCTACGCATGGCAGGTAAAGCAGACAAAAGACCATGAAGGCGTAAGCTGTGAGCGGTGTCCAGCCGAGTTGCATGGCAATAGTTTGCCCAAGCGCTCCGCTGGCAACTCCAAATATCGCTCCCATTGTTCCGACTACCACTTCTTTAGCCAGAAAGCCGAATAAAAGGCTGACTGCTGCCTGCCATTGCCCGAATCCGGCGGGTGAAAGGGCAGGAGCGATTAACCTGCCGATGTGTCCCATCCAGCTATCCGCACTCGCATAGTCAACTCCCCAGGGCATGCTGGAAAGAAACCAGACCACAAGCACCAGCCCGAGTATCACTGTTCCGGCCTTAATCAAAAATGACTTGCCTCGTTGCCACATATGCACCAGCACTCCAGTTATCGTCGGCCAGCGATAAGGCGGCAGTTCCATCACGAAATGGCTGCTTTTACCTGAAAACACTTTTTTGCGCAGGATAAATGCTGCCAGCAAGGCTGTCAATATGCCCAGGACATATAAACTGAAAACAACAAGTCCTTGCTGGGCAGGGAAAAAAGCTGCTGCCAGCAATACGTATATAGGCATCCTCGCTCCGCACGACATGAAAGGAGTAACCAGCATGGTAGTCAAACGGTCTTTGGGGTTTTCAATGGTGCGGCAAGCCATTATACCTGAGATGTTGCACCCGAACGATAGCGCCATTGGTATAAAGGAGCGCCCGTGAAGCCCTATCTTATGCATTACTTTGTCCATGACGAAGGCCGCTCGCGCCATGTAACCGCAGTCTTCCAGAATGGATATGGCGATAAACAGCATGAATATCGGCGGCACGAAGCCTAGAAGAGAACCGACTCCACCTAACACTCCGTTGCCCAGCAGTGATCCCAACCATGCAGGCGAGATGCTCGTTGCTATACCCCCAAGCCATTCAAAAAACTGGCTTATCCAGCCGGTAAGAGGGCTGGACAGGGTAAAGATAAACTCGAACATGCCCAGCATAATAAGCAGGAATATGGGGATTCCCAGCCATCGGTTAACCAGAATGCGGTCTATTTTATCGGATGTGGTGCGTGCTTCGATGGCAGGTCTCTGTAGCACGTCTCTCAGCAGTCCTGCAATGAATCCGTAGCGGGCTTCTGCTATCAGCGTCTCTGCCTGATCTCCGCGCATGCTCTTGAGATGCGTCAAGCTCTCGGCCGTAGCAATTTGCAGTCGCATATCTTTGAATCTGGCGCTTACCTCTTTATCCTGTTCAAGGAGTTTGAGGGCAGTCCAGCGTGGCAGGTTGTCGGTGCCTCCCGGAAGATCAAACAATATGCTCCCCAGTTTGGCTATTTCAGTCTCCAGCTCTTCGCCGTAATTAAGATTAAAGTTTGGAGCGGACTTTTTCCCAGCCAGAGCGGTGACCATTTCAAGTAGTTCATTTATGCCTTGCCCTTTACTGGCAACGAGGGGTATGACGGGAGCGCCGATCTCGGTTGAAAGGGCTGATACATTAATTTTCTGTCCGCTTTTTTCGGCTACGTCCATCATGTTCAGGACAATGATGCAGGGCACTCCCATTTCAAGGATCTGGACGGTAAGATAGAGGTTGCGGTCCAGATTTGACGCGTCCACAATATTGATTACTACGTCTGGCGTTTTGTTTATGATAAAGTTGCGCGAAATGATTTCATCAGGTGAATAGGCAGTCAGGCTGTACACACCGGGCAGATCAACTACGTGTATTTTATGGCCTTTATAAAGTGCTAAACCCTCTTTCTTTTCAACGGTAACACCGGGCCAGTTGCCTACCGATTGATGGCTGCCGGTAAGCGCATTGAACAGAGTGGTTTTGCCCGCATTGGGGTTCCCTGCCAGCGCTATAGTGACTTTATCGGGCATTTGGAAGCTCCTTGACCATTATTTTCTCAGCCATCCCGCGTCCCAGCGATAACTGCTTTCCGCCGATATTCACCAGCAATGGACCATGCGCGACATTTTCAATGACAGTAATTCTGGCGCCTATCAGGCATCCCACATCTGCCAGCCTGCGGGTGGCTTCATGTCCCCCGTTGATGCGATTGACGCTCACATTTGCTCCAGACGCAACTTCAATCAACTTCATATCTTCAGGAATAACCTCTATTTGAGAAGCTATTTCCTTGCGCAAGGATAGGGCATAACCTTTTAATTTTATCTCTATGGGGTCGCCCAGCGGAGCTACGCGTTCCAGTTGTATTTCCCCGCCTTTTATAAGCCCCATGTCTGAAAGCCGCTGGCGGATATCTCCTGTGAGATTTATATTTAAGATACGGGCTTTCTGACCGTACTCGAGTTGGTTTAACAGTTTGTTTTTCATTTTATCCCTTCTTGGTTATTGAACCCATGAATCTGGTAAGTTTATCCATGCTGGCTGGGCTCAAGCTGTGCTCCAGTTTGCAGGCATCCTTCTCTGCTGTACGCGGGTCCACTCCCAGCACATCGGTGAGAAAGCTGCGGAGAGTGGTGTGCCTCCGGTACACATCCCGGGCGGCACGGCTTCCTTCTATCGTCAATCCGACACTGCCGTATCTCTGATGCTCTACCAGATTTCTTTCCGCCAGCTTTGAAAGAGCAGCTGTTACGCTTGGTTTTTTGACTTCTAAAAAACGGCTTATGGATGTCACTGTCGCTGTTTGTTCGTTTTGTTCAAGAAGCATTATGGCTTCCAGATAGTCTTCCATACTGGCCGAGCTTTTTTCCATATCCTTGTCCTGTAAAAGTTAGACTAGACTAACAATTATGACATGGAGTAATATGAGTTGTCAAAAAGGATTCAATATGGCTTGTTCCGTTTCTTGGGAAAAACTGGAAAACCTCGGGAAATATTTTCACAATGAAGAGAATAATCTTCGTTGGCCTTCTGTTTTTGTGCTGCCCGGATGGCTGGAAGCCTGGTGGAAGAGCTTCGGTTCAGGGTATCAGCAGTTAGTGCTGGTGGTAAGCGAGAATAGCGAGGTTATTGGCATAGCGCCGTTGAAAGTCAAAGACGGCACAGCCTCTTTCATCGGCGATAATTCCGTATGTGATTATCTGGACATTATTGTCTCGTCTGGCAAAGAAGATGTATTCTCGGATTGTATTTTAGAACACCTTAAAGGCGTAGGCATAGAATCGCTTGTTCTGGAAACGCTCCGGCCAGATTCGTTTGCCGGGCATAATGTTGTTGAGCGGGCAAGACTTTCAGGAAGAATGGTTTCCTGCTCTCCGATAGATGTTTCTTTCGAGATGTTTCTGCCTTCTGCATGGGAAGAATACCTTGTTTCTCTGGAATCAAAACAGCGGCGGGATGTCGAGCGCAAAATAAGGCAGCTGGAGAATGTAGCTGAAGTGCGATTCGACGTTTCATGCAATCACGAGGTGGGAAAGGCGGAACTTAATACATTTTTTTCGATGATGGCGGACAGCCGCCGTGATAAAGCCCAATTTCTGACCGCAGATATGTGTGCCTTCTTTGAAAATATTGTCTCTGCTATGTCGGATTACGGCTTGTTGAGGCTGGCTTTTCTATCTGTAGGCGTGGCAAAAGTGGCAGGTATTCTCTATTTTGAATATAATGATAGGATATATTTGTATAACAGCGGATACAATCCGCAGTTTGCGGATATGAATGTTGGGCTGGTCTCAAAGTCATATTGCATTCGCCGGGCTATCTCAGCGAGAAAAAAGGTATTTGATTTTTTGAAAGGCCCTGAAGTTTATAAATCTCGTCTGGGCGGCCGGGAAACAGAGCTATCGCGCTGTGTTATCGATTTAATTTAGGATTATTTGTTTATGGCATCAAAATTAAGCATAGCTATGTTCAGTATTCACAGTTGTCCTTTGGGGCAGCTGGGGACACGCGATACAGGTGGTATGAATGTGTATATACGCGAGCTTTCGCGTGAGCTTGGCAGGCTTGGTCATAAAGTGGACATCTATACTCGCGCTCATGATCCGCGCGATGCGCAGGTGGATTACCCTTCAGAAAATGTGCGCGTCATCCATATTCAGGCCGGCCCTGTGGAAGATATGGGCAAAATGTCCCAATACAGCCATTTGCCAGATTTTATACTCAATATGGAAGCCTTTTCACAGAGAGACGCTACCCGTTATGATCTGGTTAATAGCCACTATTGGCTCTCCGGCTCCGTGGGAATGCGTTTTGCCAGCCAGTGGGGCGTTCCTCATACGGTAATGTTCCACACGCTGGGAGCCATAAAAAACCGCTTGCCGGTTGGTGAGAAAGAATCTGCTGTCAGACTGGCTGCGGAAAGAGATATAGCTAATGCCTCCCAGTGTATCATTTCGGCAACAGCGCTGGAAAAAAAGGAATTAGTGCGTCTTTATGGTGCAGAAGCGGAAAAAATACGCGTAGTACCCTGCGGAGTAAATACCGCCCTTTTCAAACCTCACGATAAAGCGGATGTCCGCAAGTCTCTGGGGTTTGGAGAAGGCAAGATTATTCTGTTCGTAGGGCGGATAGAAGCTCTTAAAGGAATTGATAATCTGATACGATCTATAGGTATTTTAAAAGAAAATAAAGATGTAAAACTGGTTGTTATAGGCGGCGATGAACACTCGCAGCCGGAGGTGAATCGGCTTAAAGCGATGACGCGGAACCTGAATATTGCTGATTCGGTGCAATTCCTCGGTACAGTTCCGCAATCTCAGCTTCCTTTGTATTACAACGCTGCTGATGTTTCTGTGGTGGCATCGTATTACGAGAGCTTTTGTCTGGTTATACTGGAATCGCTGGCCTGCGGCACTCCTGTAGTATCAACGCGGGTAGGCATAGCGCCCGAAGTTATTCGCAAGGTAGAAAACGGGGTGCTTGTTCCTGATAATACTCCTCAAAGCCTGGCTGTCGGCCTGGTTGACATAATAAACGCAAAGAATATGGATAAAACATATATCAGACAGTCAGCCCTAGGATATGATTGGTTGTCCATCGCCCGGCAGATAGAGACCGAATCTCTGGCTCTGGTTTCATCATCTGTTTCAGCCCGGAAGGTATCTGCATGATCGAAGCTGCCGATGTGCTTGTTATAATGCCGCATCCCGATGATGCCGAATTTAGTTGCGCCGGAACGGTAGCGCGTTGGATCAGGGAAGGCAAGAGTGTTGTCTATGTGCTGCTTACCGATGGAGATAAGGGAACGTCAGACCGTTCGCTTACCCCCGGCGAACTATCTGTAATACGCCAGAATGAACAACGCGAAGCGGCGCGTGTTTTAGGGCTGAAAGATGTTGTATATCTCGGATATCCTGATCAGGGGTTGGAGGACTCGACTGAACTGCGTAAATCTATAGTACGGCAGATACGCCTCTATCGCCCGGATATTGTCGTTACTCTGGATCCCTATCGTAGGTATATCTGGCACCGCGATCACCGCATTGCAGGGCAGGTAGTGCTGGATGCGGTTTATCCGTACGCACGCGACCATCTGGCCTATCCTGACATGCTGTCCGAAGGGCTGGAGCCTCACAAAGTCAAAGAGATGTATTTTACCGCCAGCGAGGATGTAAATCTAAGGTTGGATATCACCGATACTTTTGAACTTAAGATTCAGGCGCTGGCATGCCACAGGAGCCAGGTGGGGGATAAAATCCCCGAACTGCGAGAAGGATTGCTTAAAAGGGCGAAGGATGCGGCGGAAGGAAAGGGTTTCGAACTGGGCGAATCCTTCCATCATATAGATATAGAGATGATTGGGCCATACAGGAAGAAGGATAAGTGCTAAACATCTGATAACCGCTTTCTATCGTTAAAAGATGTCTTGCGTTTGACTTGACCTGTAACCTTTATCTATAATAATAAGCCGTTGCTCATAGTGGCAGGTATGCCCGAATGGCGCAACGGCAGAGCAGCCGGTTTGTAATCGGTCGTTTGGCGGGTTCGAGTCTTCTTTCGGGCTCTTCAAAAAATGTTGTTGGCATCTGGAGGGGTGCCGGAGTGGCTAATCGGAACAGACTGTAAATCTGTCGCCCTAAGGGCTTCACTGGTTCGAATCCAGTCCCCTCCACCATTGGGCTCTCTTATCTGGGGTTATCCTTTATCATCCGTGTTTTTATATCCGGTGTTCGGTCATCCACTTTTTTGCATAATCCACCAGCGCGCGCTGACGTATCAGGCGAACTTCAGCCTTTCCTATCACTAATTTGTTGATAGAATCAGGGCAGAATTTTTCAAATGCAGCCCCGATAAGTTCGAAGTCATCATCTTTGGAGTCGATGTCTTCATATAATTGCCAGGTGCGCTTGCCGTTGATAAAAATGGGGGCGCCTTCTTCCACAATGCTTTTACCTTTGAATTCAGCGCGGTATTCCGCCAGGTGCAGCGAAGTGTTATTCATATATCCCACGCCCAGCAGCAGAACGTAGCCGTCGAGGTCATAGATGCGTGCCAGCGGGGAATGTTCCCCGAGGCTGCAATCGAGGCTATGTCCGCATGTAATTTCTGCCGCGTATTTGCCCCGTGCACTAAAGGATACGCTGGGATGCAGGCTCCTTAAAACACCTCTCTGTGTGCGAAATGTTTCGGCGATGGCTCCCATTTTGCGGGTAGGTGTCAGGCCGGGGTCGAAGGCTGGCATTTCGCTGCGGATGACAGGCCACCATGATTCGGGCACCGGCGGATGTTGCCATTTGGACGGCTCCGACAGGCTTCCGGAGTGAGACGGCATTACCAGTGTGCCGGTATCTCCCAGCGTTTCCTCCAGTGCCAGTATCACAGCCACGGGGCCGCCGCAGACCCATCCCATCGAGCTTAGCGATGAATGCACCAGCAGCACCATCCCTTCACTGATGCCTGAACGCCTGAAATCTGCTTTCAATGATTCAACCGTCAGGGGCGAGCCAGCGGTTATCTCTATCGCTTGTTCCTCAGTCATTTATTTGAACCATGACAAGACCCCTTTTATAGATAAAGAGGCTTATCGTCAGTCTTTCTTGTCCTTGTTGCTCTTGAATGAATCGGCTACGCTTTTCCCGAATTCTTCAGCGGCTTTGCCCACGTCGCGGAATTTGGCCTTTACGTCCTCGTCCTGGAATCGTCCGGCAAAGGTCTTGGCTGATTCGGCGGCAGAATGCCCGAAATCCCTGGCTTTGGTTTTAAGCTCGGGATCGTTAAATATCTGACCGAGAGCTGTGCCGAATGATTCAAACATATCCCCAAAATTTTCGGCAGGAGTCTTTCCCTCTGTTCGCGTTGTTTTAGGCATTACAACCTCCTTGTAACCGACAGTTAATTCTAATTCTTACGCGGCTTTGATGCAATAGGCATTGAACCTGTAAAATTCTTGACAAATTAGCTGAAACATTCTATTCTATCCATAGTAAGCATCGTCGCGATGAGGCTATATTTTGTTGTCTCCGAAGCCGTAAGTTGCGACGTATTTTATTGCTTGCTACAGTTTGTTGACTTTATAGACTGATTTGAATTAAAATACAGCGGTAATTCTGCCCACATAGCTCAGCTGGTAGAGCACGTTCTTGGTAAGAACGGGGTCATCAGTTCGAATCTGATTGTGGGCTTATACACAAAGGAGAAAGAAATGGCGAAGCAGAAGTTTGAACGGAATAAGCCACATTGTAATGTAGGTACCATCGGTCACGTGGATCATGGCAAGACTACCATGACCGCAGCAATCACAATGGTCTTGTCGAAACAGGGCATGGCCCAGTTCAGGGCTTTTGACACCATCGATAATGCCCCTGAAGAAAAAGCGCGTGGTATGACCATTGCCATCTCACATGTGGAGTATGAAACCGCCACACGGCATTATGCTCATATCGATTGCCCGGGACATGCCGATTTCGTCAAGAACATGATTACCGGCGCAGCCCAGATGGACGGCGCTATCCTGGTGGTTAGTGCCCCTGACGGCCCCATGCCTCAAACCAGGGAACATGTGCTGTTGGCTCATCAGGTGAACGTTCCTGCCATTGTCGTAGCTCTTAACAAGGTCGATGTCATGGATGATCCGGAGTTGCTTGAGCTGGTTGAGCTCGAAGTCCGTGAACTTCTCAAGAAATATCATTTCCCCGGCGACGAAGTACCTTTCCATCGCGTAAGCGCTCTTAAAGCCCTGGAATGCGGCTGCGGCAAGCGTGAATGCCAGTGGTGCGGCGCCATCCTCAAAATGATGGATTCCGTTGACAGCTATGTACCCATTCCTCCTCGCCCCAAGGATAAACCGTTCCTGATGCCCGTAGAAGACGTTTTCAGCATCAAGGGACGCGGCACTGTGCCAACAGGCCGTGTTGAGCGCGGAGTTATCAAGGGCGGCGATGAAGTGGAAATCGTTGGACTGCATCACGAGCCAAAGAAGGTCGTGGCCACCAGCCTTGAAATGTTCCATAAGATTCTTGATAACGGTGAACCCGGAGACGCCGTGGGTGTGTTATTGCGCGGTGTTGAGCGCGAAGATATTGAGCGCGGGCAGGTTTTAGCTGCGCCCGGTTCTATCAAGCCTCATACCTATGCTGAAGCAGAGGTTTATGTTCTGACCAAGGAAGAAGGCGGCCGTCATACACCTTTCTTTAACGGATACAAGCCGCAGTTCTATATTCGTACCACTGACGTTACGGGAAGTATCGAACTCGAACCTGGTGTTGAAATGGTAATGCCCGGTGATAACACCCGTATGAAGGTCAGGTTGATTTATCCTGTGGCTCTTGAAAAAGGGTTGCGTTTCGCTATTCGTGAAGGCGGCAGGACTGTAGGCGCCGGGGCTTTCACCAATATCCTGGAGTAGTATGGCCAAGAAGACTGAAGCTAGAGTGGTAATGACCTTGGCATGTACTGTATGCCAGGAGCGAAATTATACCAGCAGCAAGAACAAGAGAAATGATACTCAGCGCATGGAGCTGAATAAATATTGTCCAAAATGCAGAAAGCTGACTCCCCACAGGGAGACAAAATAGGTTTTGCTGCTGCAGGTAAGAGAGCTGATTTATGACGATGCCCGAGGCTAAAAAAAGGAATTCCGGTTTTATCGCCGGGATAATAGCCGAGTTAAAAAAAGTCACCTGGCTGTCATGGAATGAAGCGTTCAGATTGACAGCTCTGGTTCTCGGCATATCGATAGTTATAGGGCTTATTCTCGGGGGGCTGGATTTCGCCTTTTCGGAATTGATAAACAAGCTCTTTGTGGGTGGTTAAGTTGGGTACTGAAACACCTGTAATAGGTAATGACTATCAGTGGTATGTAGTGCATACATACTCCGGGTATGAAGAAAGAGTGCGTAAAAACCTGGAGCAGCGCATTAAGAGTATGGACGGTGAAGGCGATATCGCCAGTGTGGTAATACCTACTGAGGATGAAGTGGAGGTTCACAGCGGGCAACGGCGTACTGTGACCAATAAAATTTTGCCGGGATATATTCTGGTGCAAATGCGCATGAACGACCAGAGCTGGGGAATCGTGCGTAATACACCTGGTGTAACGGGATTTGTAAGCGCTGAGAACAAACCAGTGCCCCTGAGAGAAGAAGAATATAACCGCATTATGAAGCAGATGACGGCTGATTTGCCCAAAGTGAAAGTAGGGTTCAAGGCGGGGCAGAGTGTAAGAATTACCGACGGTCCGTTTATAGATTTTATAGGGTCGGTAGATCAGATAGATCAGGAAAAGGGCAAGGTTAAAGTGCTTTTGTCTCTTTTCGGGCGTGAAACGCCTGTAGAACTCGATTTCCTGCAGGTAGAAAAGCTTTAATCGTATCGGGGAGAACTAAGTGGCAAAGAAGATAAAGACAATAATAAAATTGCAAATTCCTGCGGGTCAGGCAAACCCGGCTCCTCCTGTTGGTACAGCGCTGGGTCCTCATGGCGTTAACATCATGCAGTTCGTAAAGGAATATAACGAGCGCACCGCCAAGCAGATAGGGTCTATTATACCTGTGGAAATCACAGTGTATGTTGATCGCAGTTATACTTTTATCACCAAAACCCCGCCTACCAGCGACCTTCTGAAAAAGGCGCTTGGTGTTGAAAAGGGTTCAAGCACCCCCAGCAGGGGAGAGGCAAAGATATTGCCTAAAGTTAAATTAAGAGAAATTGCCGAGATAAAAGCCAAGGACGCAAATGCCAACAGTATTGAAGCGGCAGAGCGGGCAGTGGCCGGCACAGCCCGAAGTATGGGCATTAAGGTAGAATAGAAATGGCAGAGCATGGTAAAAAATTCAAAGAAGTTGCCGGATTAGTTGAAGACGGAAAAGAATATTCACCGGAAGAAGCGGCTGAACTTGTAAAAAAGACTGCTCGCGCAAAATTCGATGAAACCGTTGAGCTTCACATAAATATGGGGCTTGATCCCAGGCAGGCTACACAGCAGGTGCGCGGCGTAGCCCTTATGCCTTATGGACTGGGAAAGACCGTAAGGGTCTTGGTGTTTGCTCAAGGGGATGCTGAAAAGACTGCCAAAGATGCAGGAGCTGATTTCGTCGGAGCCGATGATATTATTAAGAAAATCGAAGAGGGCTGGCTGGATTTCGATACTGCTATTGCCACTCCCGATATGATGAGCAAGGTAGGTAAATTAGGTAAAATGCTTGGGCGCAAGGGTTTAATGCCTAACCCAAAGAGCGGCACTGTTGTTGCAGCCGCTGATCTGCCCCGCGTCATCAACGATTCCCGCAAAGGGCGGGTAGAATTCAAACTGGACAAACAGGCCATAATTCATGTGGTTCTGGGAAAAGCCAGCTTCGAGTCTGAAAAGATAACAGCTAATATGGGCGCTGTTATGGAAGCTATTGTGCATGCCAAACCCAGCGGCGCCAAAGGGCAGTATATCAAAAGCGTTACTTTGAAAACGACCATGGGGCCTGGTATTCCGCTGGATGTCAAAACAGCCGCAGCTATGACCACTGCGTAAATCGTTTCGTTAACAATCGTATTTAAAATAACTGGTATCCAAAGACAGCGGGTGTTCCGGTATTACTGGAACTTAATTTGTGGCCTGCCGAGGATGAAATAGCATGGCTTGATGATGTTATGCTTTTAGTCCTTGTGCATAGTCGCAAGGACTTTTTGTTTTAAAGGAGGTGAAAAATGAAAAAAGGGAAAAAACCTGGAGTTGTTGCTGAACTAAAGGAATGCCTTGAGAAATCAAAAGCCGGCGTAGTGACCTCATACCAAGGGCTGCCGACTCCCGAAATCGTGAATTTACGCCATAAACTTCGTGATTCAAATCTCGAACTAAAGGTTGTAAAGAATACCATGATACGGCGCGCTGCCACGGGCGCTGGCAAAGATTTTATGGCCAGCCATTTTGATGGAGCGCTGGCGGTCGTCCTGGGGTATGATGATATATCTGCCCCTGCGCGCGTGCTGACGCAGTACATAACAAGTTCCGGCATCAACATGACTGTCAGCGGCGGTTTTATGGAAAACCGATGGCTAAGCGTAGAAGAAGTCAATACGCTTGCCACGCTGCCGTCTTATAACGAACTCATCGCCAAGATGATGGGTGGCTTACAGAGCCCGATTACAGGCCTTGTACAATCGCTATCAAGCCCGATAATGGGCATAGTATATGCTTTAAATGCAAGAATTCAACAAATGGAGGGAAATTAAAAAATGGCTAAAATGACTGTCGAAGAAATGGTTGCTGCCGTTAAGGAAATGACGGTTCTTGAGCTTTCTGATCTTGTAAAGGCTCTTGAAAATGAATTTGGTGTACGCGCTGCCGCTCAGGTAGTCGCTGCTGCTCCCGCTGCTGGCGGAGCTGCCGCTGCTCCCGCTGAAGAGAAGACTGAGTTTGACGTTGTTCTCAAGGATGCGGGCGCCAACAAGATCAACGTCATCCGCGTGGTGCGCGAACTTACCAACCTCGGCCTCAAAGAGTCCAAGGATCTGGTAGAGGGCGCTCCCAAGAATGTCAAGGAAGGCATCAGCAAGGAAGAGGCCGCTGCGGCCAAAGCCAAACTGGAAGCCGTCGGCGCTACTGTCGAACTCAAGTAATTAAAACAAATCTACAAATAGGGAGAACCAGGGAGACTACTCGCCCGGAGTAGTCTCCTTTCCTATTTTTGCGGAGATAGAGGTTGATAATGTAATTTCCTTATTCCTATCATAAAACTTGAATGAAGGAGGCGCGATTATCATGCCTGATATAACCAGTTTTAGAGCCTCATCTACGCCAATATTAGTTCTTTTTATTTTGTTTTCTGTTACTATCCCGGAAAAGCCTGAAGACGGTACCGGCGAAGTTGGAATATAAATTGCATACAGCTTCTCACCGTTTGAGTCTGTGAATTCATTGGTAATGAAAGCTATAGTCTCCATTCCACCTGTGGGAAATTCCACCAGAACTACATCGCGGAAAGCGGCTTTATTGATGCCCCCGCCTCCCGAAAACCCTTCTACTACCTGTTTGGCTCCGGTGTAGATTTGACGGAACAACGGGATGCGTTTAAGGATTGAATCTCCCAAGCTAATCAATTTTTTGCCGACAAAATTGCCAGCTACAAAACCTGACACCAGCACTAGCGTTATAGTGATAGCGAAACCGAGACCGACAATATTATCATTGTAGCTGGGATCTTTTGTGACCAGGCGGATGATCTCTATGATAACTGGTTGAAAGATATTGTCTATTGTGTTAAAAATCCATACCAGAATAAGTACGCTGGCAGCAACGGGCACCACTACCAGCAACCCCGAAAGAAAATGTGTTCTCAGCCGTGCAAGGATCCAGTGCCATGTAGTTTCGTTTGTTTTTTTACTCATATATTATTCCTGCCGTTGCATAGTTCTTTTGTTTCTTTCAATATTCTGGCTATTTTAACTTTGTCTGTGATGATTGAAGAAAGCAATTCCGGATTTTTTGATATTTCATGGCATAATACTATGCCGTTGTCCAGCAGAAGCCTTTTCTGGGCTTTAGTCAGGCTGGTAAGGCTGGTAACTGGATGCAGGTTGGCGCGGTCGATAAGCTCAGAAAGACTGTTTCCTGCTGGATAGTTCCAGTCGATAGCCTTTATTCCCACGCAACGCGCGTATTTTATAGCATCGGAGGTAAGCCTGGTATTGGTTACCAGCCATGCTTCCCTGATATGTCCGTTGTGACTATGAGACGTGCTCCAGGCCTTTTCAATATCCTCGAATCGCGCCTGTACGTAGAGCGCTACTTTAACGTCGGATTTCATACTCATTTCGTTGTGAAATTTGCATTCCACAATGATATGCTGATTTCCCTTAACAGCAGCCACGTCCACTTCATGCGACACGCAAAGGCCTGGTAAAGTTGTGGAAATTTTCACCGAGAACCCTTGCTGCTTCAATATCTCACCCACCAGTATCTCGAATGGATATCCTGTCGGCCCCATTTGCAATATGGCCTTTTGAAGGCTGTAACGCGCAGCCAGTGATCGGTGGCGTTTTTTCAGCATACTGAAGGCGCGGCGGTATATCTCAGACGTGCGCATGCCGTCCCTGAGTTCGTTGCGTAACTGGAGCAAGACAATTTCCACCAGTTCAGGAGACGCCTGAGATCGTTCCAGCGAGTGCCTGAGTTTGGCCTCTGAAAAAAGTTCGCGTTCCCCCGAGGATTTGATAACGTAAATATTACGTTTTGTCATGTAGTTCGCCTCGGCCTGTATTGTATTGCTTCGGCAATATGCTGCGCCCGTATGTATTCATTATGATCAAGGTCCGCTATAGTACGCGCCAGTTTTAGGATGCGGTGGAAAGCGCGCGCTGAAAGATGCATCTGGTTCATAGCCGCTTTAAGAAGGTTTTCGGCGGAATCATCGGTGATGCAAAATTCCCTGACTTCAGCCGGAGTCATCTCGGCATTGCAAATAAATTTACTTCCAGCGAAGCGTTCATGTTGCAGTGTTCTGGCGGCAATTATTCTTTTCTGAACACTTGAAGAAGATTCACACATATGGTTGTCCGACAGCTTGTCATAATCTATATGCGGGACTTCAACAAAAATATCCATGCGGTCAAGAAATGGCCCGCTTATGCGTTTCTGGTAGCGCGAAACCAGCCCCGGCGAACATGTGCATGGCCTGAGAGAATCACCGTAATAACCGCAGGGACAGGGATTCATGGCTCCTATAAGCATGAAATTGGCAGGGAATGTAATACTGCCTTTGGCGCGGGAGATGGTTACTACCTTATCCTCAAGTGGCTGGCGCAGCACTTCAAGCACGGAGTGGCCGAACTCCGGCAGCTCATCCAGAAAAAGGACGCCGCGGTGGCTCAGGCTTATTTCTCCAGGTCTCGGCCAGTGTCCGCCGCCTACCAGTCCCGCGTTAGAAATAGTGTAATGAGGAGAGCGGAATGGTCTCTGGCGCATCATGGGTGTGTCTGACGGCAACAGCCCGCTGATGCTATATACTTTGGTAACTTCCAGCGCTTCAGAATCTGTCAGGGGCGGCAGTATGGAAGGCAATGCCCTTGCCAGCAGTGTTTTGCCGCTGCCCGGAGGTCCGCTCATCACCATGTTATGCCCGCCGGCAGCCGCTACCTCTATAGCGCGTTTTACATGCTCCTGCCCTTTGATATGCGCCATATCAACGCCTGCATAATTATTGCCTTCAACACCGGATTCCCCCATTACCGGCGCTGCTGGAGAAAATTCTCCCCGCAGATATGCTGCCACCTGGCTCAGTGAAGACAGAGGAACTATATTTACTCCGCCGATAAGCGCGGCCTCTCTGGCATCTGTTTCAGGCACAATAATATTGGCCAGCCCCATTTCTTTTGCCAGTGCAACCATGGGCAGAATGCCGCTGGTGTGGCGCAAGGTGCCATCCAGAGAGAGTTCGCCGAGAAATAAAGTTTTGGAAACATCAGCCGCTATCTGTTCGGAACTCAGTAAAATGCCGACAGCAATGGGCAAATCGTAAGCCGGCCCTTCTTTTTTAAGGTCAGCCGGTGCCAGATTTACTACTATACGCCGCATTGGGAAAGTGAACCCGGAATTTCTTACGGCAGCGCGGGCGCGCTCGCGGGCTTCCCGCACGGCATCATCAGGAAGCCCCACAACGAAAAAATTGGGCAGCCCGGGCGCAATATCCACCTCTACTTCTACAAGCGCGCCTTCAAGCCCAACCAATGCGCAGCTGATTATTTTGGCTAGCATGTTGGTTCTATGTTAGTCTGATAGGATAAGTGTGTCAATCAGATCTTTAAACAGAATAATATCGTTAATAAATCATTGATTGCTATAGAGCGGACTATTCTTCCTCTGCCATTTCATCAACTTCTTTTTTGCCGTCGGCCAGATATTTGTCTTCGTCGCCGGTTAAAATGGCAATAAGTCGCATGAACTCGCCGGCATGCACGCGTTCCTCGTTAGCGATATCGACAAGCACTTTTTTAGCCAGGGCATTGGTGGTGGCTTCTGCCTGTGACATATAAAGATGAACGGCCTCATGCTCTGCGGCAAGCGATATGCGCAGGGCTCGCACCAATTCTCCGTCGCTGAGCGGACGGGTGGGGATTACGCCGGAAAAGGGATTGATGAATTCAGCCATTATGCCCTCCTCTAAATAATATGTTTTGATTATACTCTATAATGAAATATTGGAAAATAACCAGTAGTTACTATTCGTGAAAAGGTATATTACTATTGCATGTCATGTGTTACTGTGCTATACTTGACATAGTATAAGATGGGTAAGGAAGTGGGTTTCAACCCACTTTTTTGTTGTATGGCAAACAGCGAATGCGGAGGTCTGTATAAAGGATGAAAAGCGATTTTTTGCTAGCCATCACACAATTATCGGCTGAGAAAGGTCTTGCCAAAGAAGTTGTGCTGGGGGCGGTTGAATCAGCTCTGGCGTCAGCGTACCGCAAAAATAATTTTGCGCCCAACCAGGTGGTTTCGGTAAGAATCAGTCCTGCTACCGGGAAGGTAGAAGTTTGGGCTGAAAAAACAGTGGTAAAACAGGTTGCTGATCCGAGAGCGGAAATATCTTTGGCTGAAGCCAAAAAGATAAAAAAAGATGTTAAAATCGATGAGATATTAAATGTGGAATCTACCCCTCAAAATGCCGGACGCATAGCTGCACAGACAGCCAAGCAGGTTATATTGCAACGCCTGCATGAAGCGGAGCACAGCGCTATTTTCGATGAGTTTTCCGGTAAGGCAGGAGATATCGTTTCAGGAGCTGTGCGGAGGGTGGAGCCCAAGCAGGTTTTTATTGATTTAGGGCGTACCGAAGCGGTCATGCCGTCTAATGAGCAGTCATCGGCCGAACACTATCGGGCCGGGCAAAGGCTGCGTGTCTATCTGGTGGAAGTGGCACAGTCCGCAAGAGGGCCGATGCTTATCGTTTCGCGTTCTCACCCCAATCTTTTGAGACGGTTGCTGGAATTGGAAGTGCCCGAGATTTTCAGCGGCACAGTTGAAATAAAGGCCGTAGCCCGTGAAGCAGGTTATCGCGCTAAAGTGGCGGTAACTGCGAAACAGGAAGGGGTGGACGCTGTGGGTTGTTGTGTGGGTCTTCGCGGCATTCGTATTCAAAATATTGTAAGCGAATTGGGCGGGGAAAAGATCGATGTGGTCAATTGGAATTCAGATCCGGCGATCTTTATTGCCAATGCTCTATCTCCCGCGCAGGTGCTGGCGGTGAAAGTAGATGAGAAACGTGAGTCAGCTATCGCTGTTATACCGGACAAAATGCTTTCTTTGGCTATAGGGAAAGAAGGCCAGAATGTAAGGTTGGCGGTTAAGCTAACAGGCTGGCGTATAGATATTAAAAGCGCTGCCGATGCAGAAAAAGAAAAAGCTGAAACCGAGGCTCTCGGGACGGAGAAGGGAATTCCTGAAAAGCCGCTGGCGGTAGATGTGCCGAAAGTTGTTGAGGAATCAGGTTCGGTAATGGCCGAAGCTGTAGCTGCAATCCCCTTAAAGTCTGCCAGAGAATTGCGCTTTGCTGAGGATATTCTGGCTCCAACCGTTGACATGGATGCGGGCAAGAACAAGAAGAAGAAAAAGAAACCAGGCAAAGAGAGTGCCGAAGATGGTATAAGATTGAAAAAAGCGCGGCGCAACCTAGATATTTATGATACAGAAGATGAAATCTAAGAATAGCAGTCCGCAGCGAACCTGCGTTGCATGTCACGAGGTAAAAAATAAACGTGAGATGGTACGTATTGTCCGTTTGCCTGACGGGAAAGTTGCTATAGATCCCAGCGGGCGTTTGTCCGGTCGGGGGGCTTATATCTGCTCCAGTCCTGATTGCTGGCAAGCTTGCCTGTCAGGTAATAAGCTTGATTACGTGCTGAAAATAAAAATTGCTCCTGATGAGCGAGATAGGTTGCTGGCCGAAGGCCGCAGCCTGATAGGGGGTGGCTAGTGGCAGAGAAAGAAAAACAGTCGGCCGTTGGGGCTGAGATACCGGTGCTTGAATTACCGCGTAATATAAGTGTGCGGCAGCTTGGTGAGATGTTAAAGTCCTCGCCAGTTGATATTATCAAGCAGTTGATGCGGCAGGGATTAATGGCCAATATTAACCAGGTAATTGACTACGAGATGGCAGCTAAGGTCGCTGTAGCCATGGGATTTGATGCCCGTCCGCAGAAACAGGAAGTTCATAAAGCCAGCGTCATTTCCGAAATTAAAAAGCAGCAGCTCATGTCGGAGGAAGCAGGTAACCTGAAACCAAGACCTCCGGTGGTAACGATCATGGGGCATGTAGACCACGGTAAAACCCGCATTCTGGATGCCATCCGCAAGACGAACGTAATGGAAGGCGAAGCAGGCGGAATTACCCAGCACATAGGCGCGTATCAGGTTGATGTAAAAGGACATAAAATAACCTTTTTGGACACACCCGGGCATGAAGCTTTTACGGCGATGCGCGCCCGCGGCGCACAGGTAACCGATATCACAATTCTTGTAGTAGCAGCGGATGACGGCGTAATGCCCCAAACGCTGGAAGCTATTGCTCATGCCAAAGCGGCAGGAGTGCCTATAATTGTAGCGATTAACAAGATGGATAAGCCCGGCGTCAATCCCGACGTCGTAAAAAAGCAGTTGGCTGAAGCCGCTCTGGTTGTCGAGGAATGGGGCGGAGATACCATTGCTGTAGCTACTTCTGCAAAAACCAATCAGGGTATCGACGATCTGATGGAAAATATCCTGCTCGTGGCCGAAATGGAAAATCTGCGCGCCGATCCTTCTGTTCCTGCCAAAGGTGTGGTAATAGAAGCCCGCATGGATAAGAACAAGGGGCCGCTGGCTACTGTTCTTGTGCATGATGGAACAATGCGCACCGGAGACATGATTGTCGCTGGCGTCACATCGGGAAAAATAAAGGCTATGTTTAACGACGTGGGTAAACAGCTAAGGAAAGCCGCTCCTGCCACTCCGGTGGTCGTTTTAGGGCTGCACAGCGTGCCGCAGGTTGGCGATTCGGTAACTGTTGTTGCGGGGGAACGTCAGGCAAAGGCGCTGGAAGAAGCTCATTTAAAAGAAACTTCGCAGGTTGCCAAGCCAGTTACGCTTTCAAATCTTTTTGACCAGATCAATTCAGGGCTGGTAAAAGAGTTGCCCATAGTAGTAAAGGTAGATGTTCAGGGCAGTCTGGAGCCAATAAAAACCTCATTGGAGCGGTTAAGCACACCGGATATAAAAGTCAATATCGTACATGCCGCCAGCGGTAATATCAATGAGAACGACATCAATCTGGCTATTGCTTCAAAGGGCATTGTCATTGCCTTTAATACCGGGGTGGAGTCCAACGCACAGAAGATGGCAGATTCGGAAAGCATCGATATCCGGCAATACCGCATCATATATGAACTGATAGACGATGTGGAGCGGGCGCTTAAAGGATTGCGGGAACCAGAATATAAAGAAGTGATTGACGGGCGCGCCCAGGTAAAAGAGGTGTTCCCGGGTGCCAAGAAAGCCCAGGTTGCAGGGTTGTATGTGCTTGAAGGAAAAATCCGCCGTGATTCTCAGGTGAGGATTAACCGCGGAGATAAATTAATCGCCGATGTCACAGTTCTCAGCCTGAGGCGATTCAAGGAGAATGTGCGCGAAGTCGCTACAGGCTATGAGTGTGGAATCGGGCTGAATAATTTCAATGGGTTGCAGGTAGGCGATATCCTGGAGTTCTACCATAAAGAGAAAGTGAGCATCTAAGGTGTCCCATCGGCTGGAACGGCTTAACAGCCTGCTCAGACAGGAAATAAGCGAACTTTTGCGCCGTGAGGTAAAGGACCCCAGCCTTTCCGGTATGATATCCATAACTTATGTGGATATAGCCGCTGACCTCAAATATGCGCAAGTGTTTGTCAGCAGTATCTGCGGGCAGGAAGAGAAAGTGGCCATATTGGATTCTCTGCGCAGGGCTTCGGGATTTTTACGCGGAGAGCTGGCCAAGAATCTATGTTTACGCTATATCCCCGAACTTGATTTTCGCTGGGATGACTCCATAGAACGAGGAGCGCATATCCTGGAGTTGCTGGATAAAATTAAAGCTGAGGACATCCCTAAGCCCTGAATCGGGAATAAATCGCTGCAGAACCTGTATCCAGGATTTCAAATGGACGGTATTCTTAATATCCATAAGCCTTCTGGCCCCACTTCATTCTCAATCGTCGCCGGCATCAAACGGATTACACGTGAATTCAAAGTCGGGCACGGCGGTACCCTTGATCCTTTAGCCAGCGGTGTGCTTCCTGTTTTTTTAGGGAAGGCTACCAGACTGGCCGAATATCTCATGGAGTATTCCAAATGCTACAGGGCGGAGATCGAGTTAGGTGTCAGCACCGATAGCTATGATGCCGAAGGTAATGTTACCGGAAAATCAAATGCTTCCGGAATAACGCGGGATGATATTGTGAAAGCCCTTGAAAATTTTAAAGGTAATATCAGCCAAATCCCGCCGATGTATTCCGCTCTAAAACATGGCGGACAGCCTTTATACAAGCTGGCACGGCAAGGGCAGACCGTTGAAATCAATAGTCGTCCTGCCTCCATATACCGGTTGGAAATTGTCTGTTTTCAATCCCCATATGTAACTATAGATGTGGAATGCAGCAAAGGCACCTACATACGTTCGCTGGCGAATGACCTGGGTGCGGTGCTGGGATGTGGGGCACATTTGAAGAATTTGGTGCGCACTGCCTATGGGCCGTTTGATATAAAGGACGCTTGCACGGCAGAACAGATTGAAGAAGCTGTTTCGTCCGCCATGTTATGCGAACTGATTCAGCCTATGGATACGGTGCTTTCCTGTTGGGAAAAGGTGACGCTATCGGGCGATCAGGAAGAACTTGTGCGTTGCGGGATAGATTTACAATTGGAAACTGTAGGGAATAGCTCCCGTCTTCGGGCTTATGATGAGGGGGCAAATCTTGTGGCTATACTGGATTATGATGCGGAAATCAAGTTATGGCACCCGCAAAAAGTATTTCACAATATATCCGGATCATTTGCAAAAAAGGATAACCCTTGACAATAATTCTGCTAACGGGTATATTTCTTTGGTTGCCAATCATATAAAAGCTTCAAATTTCAGGCGTAAGTCCTGAAATCTTGCTGTTTAGGAGGAATGATAAATGGGAAAGATTAATGTCGCTGTTATAGGTGTCGGTAATTGCTGCTCCTCGTTGGTGCAGGGTATCAGTTTTTATAAAAAAGCCAAGGATATGGATTTTGTCCCCGGCCTGATGCATGTAAATCTGGGCGGGTATCATATCAGCGATATCAACTTCGTGGCTGCCATAGATATCGATAAGAACAAAGTGGGCAAGGACCTCTCGCAAGCTATCTTTACGAAGCCCAACAACACTTTCAAGTTCTGCGACGTTCCCAACCTGGGCGTAAAGGTTGAGCGCGGCATGACCCACGATGGTCTGGGGAAATATCTGTCACAGATTATCGAAAAAGCCCCCGGACCCACCGCCGACATCGTCAAGATACTAAAGGAAACAAAGGCCGATGTAGTTATAAATTACCTGCCGGTAGGCAGTGAAGAAGCCACCAAGTGGTATGTGGAACAGATACTTGATTCCGGTTGTGCCATGATTAACTGTATTCCGGTGTTCATTGCACGCGAGAAGTACTGGCAGCAGCGTTTTGAAAGCAGAGGCTTGCCTATCATCGGCGACGACATAAAGAGCCAGGTGGGCGCCACTATCGTCCACCGTGTTCTGACGCGCCTTTTTATGGATCGCGGTGTAAAACTGGAACGTACTTATCAGCTAAATTTCGGCGGCAATACCGACTTCCTCAATATGCTGGAACGCGAACGCCTGGAATCCAAGAAAATATCCAAGACCAATGCGGTTACATCCCAGCTTAATTACAAAATGGAGCCGGATGATGTCCATGTCGGTCCTTCTGATTATGTCCCGTGGCTTCAGGATCGTAAATTCTGTCATATCCGCATGGAAGGTCGTACGTTTGGCGATGTGCCTTTGCTGCTTGAAACCAAACTTGAGGTATGGGACAGCCCCAACTCTGCCGGTGTTGTTATAGATGCTATCCGCTGTGCCAAGCTGGCTCTGGATAATGGCTTGAAGGGCGCTCTTACTGCGCCGTCGTCTTATTTCATGAAGTCTCCTCCGGTGCAATATACGGATGACCAGGCTCACAACATGGTGCAGGACTATATCACGGAGATGTCGAAACCTTCAAAACCCTGTGAAGATTCGCCTAAATCCTGATAGAGCAGGGCAAACCCTGACCTGATACCGGCGGTACGGATGAAGATAGCTCTGATTTCACCCTATGATTTTGCCCACCCCGGTGGGGTAATTAACCATATCCGCGCTCTGGATGAACAGTTTACCCGTTTGGGGCACGATGTCCGTATAATAGCGCCTGCCTCGCGTAAGAAAGTAGCGGCTCTGGGAGAGCGGTTTATTCCAATAGGAAAGCCGCGTCCTATCCCGGCAAGCGGTTCGATTTCGCGTATTAGCCTTTCCCTGCATCTGGCTCCCGATATCAAGCGTGTGCTTGAAAGAGAGAAGTTCGATGTTGTGCATTTGCACGAACCGTTTATGCCTATGTTATGCAGCGCCGTGCTGCGTTTTTCGCATTGTATAAACATCGGCACTTTTCACGCCTACTGCGGAAGTCCCGGCTACTGGTTAGGGTGGCCGATAACTACAATATTGCTTAGAAGGCGCAATCACAATCTGGCGGGTCGCATAGCAGTATCCCTGCCAGCGAAAAAATACGCCAGCAAAGCCGTTGCCGGAGAATTTACCATAATACCTAACGGGGTTGACTTGAAGCGTTTTAATCCCGGAGTTGACCCCATGCCCGGCTATAATGATGGGAAAATAAATATCCTGTTTGTAGGGCGGCTGGAGAAGAGAAAGGGCGCCAATTATCTTTTGAGCGCTTATGCCCGATTAAAAAAACAGTATCCTGATATCCGCCTGGTTATTGTTGGACCCGGCGTTAATTTGCGGCGCAGGTATGAATTTAAAGTGCGGATGAAAAAGATAAAGGATGTAGTATTTACCGGCGGAGTCCCCTACGAGGAATTACCGCGCTACTATCAGATAGCTGATATCTTTTGCGCCCCTGCAACGGGAAAAGAGAGTTTTGGCATTGTATTGCTTGAAGCAATGGCTATGGGGAAACCCATAGTCGCTACATCTAATGATGGTTATGCCTCTGTTGTAACCGATGGGAAACAGGGACTTTTGGTGGCGCCGAAGAGCACAGAAGACCTGACTAAAGCATTGAGGCAGCTCATCGAAGATAAAGACATGAGAGCCAGACTTGGCGCAAACGGACTGGAAACTGCGAGCGAATATGATTGGGACATTATCGCCCGCCGTATTCTTGATTATTACGGGAAGGTTTGCAAAAAAACAAAACCAGATGCGGTAAGCCCCGATACCAAGATTTCTACAAGGGCTTCGGTCTAGCAAGGTTGTTGTATGACTAGTTCCAACTGGAGGAGAAATATTGCCGCGCCTGTCGTCACCCCGATAGCAAAGCTGCTGGCGCATACGCCGTTTACCCCTGATTTCATAACTGTGCTGGGATTTGTAATGACATGCGGAGCGGCAGCGCTGGTAGCATCCCATAATCTTATGTGGGGTGGGATTGGGGTTCTGGCAGCAGGGCTTATGGATACGTTTGATGGGGCGCTGGCGCGCCAGACAGGAAGAGTCAGCCGTTTTGGCGCGGTACTGGATTCAACTCTTGATCGTCTTTCCGAAGGCGTTGTTTTGCTGGGCATTATATTCGTTCTTGCCAGAGATGGTTCCGCACTTGGGGCGGCGCTGGCAGGGGCTACATTGATGCTGTCTTTTTCCGTAAGCTACATACGCGCCAGAGCTGAAGGAATGGGTGTTGAGTGTACTGAAGGATGGTTCACGCGTGTAGAGCGTGTTATAGTAATAGCTTTGGGCCTTATATTTAACCAAATTATTATAGCTATGTCCGTTGTAGCTGTCCTGAGTTTGGTGACTGTTTTTCAGCGATTAGTTGTTGCCAGCCGCAAATTGCGTGCTGCCAAGCAATAAAATAACAAATCGGGTTGCTGGGATGAGGCGGCAGTAAAAAGGGGGAGTTATGCCTGTATTAGCATTAGTTGGCGGACAATGGGGTGACGAAGGAAAGGGCAAGGTAGTAGATCAACTTGCCGAAACAGCCGATGTAGTGGTGCGATTTTCCGGCGGAGATAATGCCGGTCATACCGTAATAAATCATCTCGGCGAATTTAAGTTGCACCTGGTTCCCGCCGGGATATTCTCCAGCAGGGTCCTGTGTGTTATAGGAAACGGCGTGGTTATCAATCCTGCAGTTTTGATGAACGAAATTGCCATGCTTAATAAAGC
>CAYRSY010000001.1:0-55237 GCA_964427105.1 uncultured Dehalococcoidales bacterium | reverse complement strand
GTTTCATGTATAATGTCTTTTACCTTTGTCGATGGTGGAAAACAATCTGCGTTGAAAATCAGGCATGGTTTGTGCCTGAAAACAGGCTACTGGAAACGGGGGGGTCTGGAGCTTTTATGCTTGACAACCTCTGTAAATCTATGTTATGCTTTCCAATTGCGTTTGTAAGACACCATTGTGGGTTGTAGCAGGGTATATGAGACCTGCCTGCCTTGGGGTTTAACAAAGGATGAGCCGGGGCTCATCCTTTGAATTGTGGGAGTAAAGGGGAAGAAGCATTGCCCACTATTAATCAACTGGTTAGAAAAGGGCGTTTCACGGCTTCAAAGAAGACCAAGACGCCGGCGTTGAGATTCACACTCAACACACTGAAGCATAAACTGACTCGGCGCAAGAAAAGCGCTCCGCAGAAGAGAGGCGTTTGCGTGCAGGTGAAAACCATGACGCCTAAAAAGCCTAACTCTGCACTGCGTAAGACTGCCCGCGTGCGGTTGAGCAACGGAATCGAGGTTACGGCCTATATTCCGGGTGAAGGACATGAATTGCAGGAGCATTCCGTTGTGCTGATACGCGGCGGACGTGTGCCTGATCTACCAGGTGTGCGATACCATATCGTACGTGGCACGCTGGATACCACGGGTGTCGCCAACCGTAAGCAAGGCCGCAGCAAGTACGGCGCCAAGAGAGCAAAAGGCGGCGCTGAAGCGGCTAAAGCTAAAGCTAAGGCCTAGGAGGGAAAATGCCTCGTCGTGCATTTGTTAAAAGAAGAGCAATAGAAGCCGATCCCAAGTATAACAGTGAACTGGTGACAGTTTTTATCAGGAAAATCATGCTGGGCGGCAAGAAAAGTACCGCTCAGAGTGTTTTCTACGAAGCAATGGATCTTATGCAGGAGAAGGAAGGCAAGGATCCTCTGCCTATACTACAGCAGGCGGTTATTAATGCCACTCCTTTGCTTGAGGTAAGACCGCGTCGCGTAGGCGGCGCTAACTATCAGGTGCCTGTAGAAGTGCGCAAGGGGCGCGATCAGGCTCTGGCATTACGCTGGCTGATAAAAGCCAGCCGACAGCGTAGCGGCAAATCTATGGCTGAAAAATTATCCTCCGAACTGCTGGATGCCTTCAAGGGGCAGGGTTCGGCAGTCAAGAAGCGCGAAGAGACGCATAAAATGGCTGAAGCCAACCGTGCTTTCGCACATTATAAATGGTAAAACCATACGGGCTACGAGTAGCCCGTTGTTTTAGATAAGGATCAGGTTTCAAGAAGATGACGGATAGTATCTCAAAAGAAAAGATACGCAATATAGGTATCATTGCTCATATCGATGCCGGTAAGACTACAACTACCGAGCGCATCCTTTTTTATACAGGGCGCACCTATAAAATCGGCAACATCGATGAAGGCACCACCGTGATGGACTGGATGGAGCAGGAGCGCTCCCGCGGCATCACTATCTGCTCTGCTGCCACTACCTGTGAGTGGAAGGGCTATAGGTTCAATCTTATAGATACTCCGGGACATGTGGACTTCACCGCGGAAGTAGAGCGCAGTCTACGCGTGCTTGACGGCGGCGTGGTGGTTTTCGATGGCGTGGCTGGCGTAGAAGCCCAATCCGAAACAGTCTGGCGACAGGCTGACCGATATGGCGTGCCGCGCATCTGTTTTGTGAACAAGATTGACCGCACCGGCGCTGACTTTTTCCGCTGTGTCGGCATGATTGAGACCCGTCTTAAGGCCAAGCCTGTGGTTATACAGCTCCCGCTGGGTAAAGAATCCAGTTTTGTCGGGATGATGGATCTAGTCGAAGGCAAGGCTATTGTTTATGAGGGAAAGCCGGAAGATCCTCCTAAAATACTGGGAATTCCTGATAAAGAGAAAGCCAATTATGAAGAACATCATCAGAAGATGATAGAGCGCTTGGCGGAATCAGACGATCACATTATGAATGCCTACCTCGAAGGGACTGAGATCAGCGTAGCCGATATCAAGGCGGCTTTGCGCAGGGTGGCTATCAGCGGCAAGGCCATTCCCGTGCTTTGCGGCTCGTCTCTGAAAAACAAGGGTGTTCAGCCACTGCTGGATGCCGTAGTGGATTATCTGCCGTCACCGCTGGATACGCTGCCTGCACGGGCTACCGATGTAAAAACAGGCAACGAAGTCATCTGTCCTAACACTGATGATGCTCCTCTTTCGGCCTTGGCTTTCAAGATAGTCTCGGATCCTTTTGTAGGCCGTCTGGTTTATCTTCGTGTTTATTCCGGCACTATAACAGCCGGCAGCACTGTTTTAAATTCAACACGCGACAATAAGGAACGCGTCGGCCGGCTTCTTTTGATGCATGCCAATCATCATGAGGAAATTGAATCGGCTGGTGCGGGTGCCATCGTTGCCACCATGGGCAGCAAGAACACTTTTACAGGCGATACTTTATGCGATATTGCCCATCCCATCTTGCTGGAGTCGATAACTTTCCCGACGCCGGTTATTTCCGTGGCTGTCGAGCCCAAAACTCGCGCCGACCGCGACAAGATGATTGACGGCTTGACCAAGCTGGCTGAGGAAGACCCCACTTTCAAGGTTTCGTTTAATGATGAGACCGGACAGACGGTTATCGGCGGCATGGGCGAGCTGCACCTGGATGTTCTGGTTAGCCGCCTGCTAAGTGAATTCAAGGTAGGCGCTAATGTCGGCGCGCCCAAGGTCGCTTATAAAGAAACTATCACTTCGCCAGGCAAGGTGGAAGGCCGTTTTGTCAGACAGTCCGGCGGCCGTGGCCAATATGGCCATGTTATGGTGGAGTTTGAACCTAATCCCGGAAAAGGATTCGAGTATATTGATAAAGTGCGCGGCGGCGCTTTGCCCCGCGAGTTTATAAAAGCCGCAGGCGAAGGCATCAAGGAAGCGTTGGAAACCGGCGGACTGGCGGGATATCAGGTGGTTGACGTAAAGGCCACTATATACGACGGCAGTTTTCATGAAGTGGACTCTAACGATATGGCCTTCAAAATGGCTGGTTCTTTAGCCCTCAAGAATGGTTTACATAAATGCAACGCTGTTATTCTCGAACCTGTGATGAAGGTTGAGGTAGTCACCCCCGAACAGTACATGGGGGACATTATTGGAGATCTCAATTCCCGCCGCGGGCGTGTAGAGTCAATTGATACAACAGGGGATACTACAACCGTGCATGGTATTGTGCCGCTGGCCAAGACCTTTGGTTATACCACCGATCTGCGTTCCATGACCCAGGGGCGCGCTACCTTTTCTCTCGAATTTTATCAATATCAACAGGTTCCGGCGTCTCTGGCTGAAGAAATCAAAGCCGAGACGGCAGGTAAATGCTAGTTAGTGAGGCAAGTGCAAATGACGACCAAGCAAAAAATACGCATTAAGCTTAAGGGATTTGATCACCGCATACTGGATCAGGCGGCGCGTCAGATAGTGGAAGCGCTGGAAAAAACGGGCGCGGTGGTAACCGGCCCGGTGCCTCTGCCAACCCGTATAAAGAAGTTCAGCGTAATCCGCAGCTCCTTCATCGATAAGGATTCTCAGGAGCAGTTTGAGGTGCGCACTCATAAAAGAATCATAGATATTGTGGAAACAACGTCTAAAACCATTGACGCGCTGACCAACCTTAACCTTCCTTCAGGCGTTGGCATAGACATTAAATCTCAGTAAGGTACGATGATGATACAAGGAATTATAGGACGCAAACTGGGCATGACGCAGTTCTTCGGCGAGAAGGGAAACGCCGAAGCGGCTACTATGATTGAGGCTGGTCCCTGCACTGTAGTACAGGTTAAAACTCCCGAAAGCGACGGCTACACCGCCGCCAAGCTGGGTTTTGGGACAGCCAAAAAGCTCAATTCTGTACAAAAAGGGCAGAGCAAGGGGCTTGGCGAGTTCAAATATCTCAGAGAGTTTCGGATGGAAACTGCTGAGGATGTCAATGTGGGCGACAAGCTGGATGTAAGCCTGTTCAAACCTGGTGATAAAATAACTGTAACCGGGATTTCAAAAGGACGCGGTTTTGCCGGCGGTGTTAAACGTCATAATTTCAGGGGCGGGCCCAAAACACATGGCCAATCTGACCGCCATCGCGGTCCTGGCTCCATAGGTTCAGGCACCACGCCAGGCCGTGTTTATAAGGGGACGCGGATGGCTGGACATATGGGTGACGACAGGGTTACCGTGCGCAATATGGAGGTACTTCAGGCCGATGTTGAGCGCAATCTTCTTCTGGTTAAAGGCGCTGTGCCTGGGGCCAAGAACGGACTGCTTCTAATCGGAAAGTCCAGTGGGAGTAACAAGTGAACATTCCAGTTTATAATGTGTCAGGTGAAGTAGTACGCAATATAGAGGTTAGCGATGCTGTGTTTGCCCAGCCGGCGAACGACGCTGTGGTTCATCAGGCGCTGGTAGCTCAGCGTGCCAACGCGCGTCAGGGCACTTCGGATACCAAAACTCGCAGTGAAGTGGCAGGAAGCTCTAAAAAGTTGTATGCTCAGAAACACACCGGCCGTGCGCGTTCAGGATCGATAAAAAGCGGTCTGCGCCGGGGTGGAGGTATTATCTTTGGCCCTCATCCTCGCGACTATTCGGTTTCTTTGCCCAGGAAGATGCGCCGTCTGGCTATTAAATGCGTGCTGTCTTCGAAAGTTGCAGGGCAGGAGCTTGTGGTGCTGGATGAACTAAAGCTTGAATCGCCTAAAACCAGCGAAATAGTAAAGGTTATGAAAGCTCTTGGTGTTGAGAGCGTTCTTCTTGCTCTTCCCGAAGTGGATGAGACTATTATTAAGAGCGCCCGAAATATACCTTCTGTTAAAACCATGCCTGCCAGGTTGCTCAATGTGACTGACATGCTCTCTTATGAAAAATTGCTTATGACAGAAGCTGCCCTGCGGCAGGTGGAAGAGCTGTGGGGGGATAAAGCATAATGAAAGAGATACAGATTTTTGAAGTGCTGCGCAAACCGCTGATTACCGAAAAAAGCACTGCTTTACAGAGCCTTGGAAAATATGCTTTTCAGGTAGCTGATGGAGCCAATAAAACGCAGATAAAAATGGCTGTGGAAAAGGCTTTTAAGGTTACTGTAACGGGTGTCAATGTTATCACTGTCAAAGGCAAAACGCGTCATGCGGGAAGACGCACGATGACCACATCTCCCTGGAAAAAAGCCGTTGTAACGCTGAAAGCCGGCGATAAAATCGAGCTTTTTGAGGGCGTCTAAGGAGTAAGATAGGACATGGGTATTAGAATTTATCGGCCTACCTCGCCGGGGCGGCGGGGAATGACAGGGCTGACTTACGAAGAGATTACAAAGAAAACCCCTGAAAAGGCGCTGGTTGTTCCTCAAAAAGGGCGCGGCGGCCGTAATGTTCAGGGAAAAGTGACCGTTAGACACCGCGGCTCAGGCGTCAAGCGTATGTTGAGGGTGGTCGATTTTAAACGCGATAAAGCGGGAGTTCCCGGACGAGTGGCAGCTATCGAGTACGATCCCAACCGTTCTGCGAACCTGGCGCTGGTTCATTATGCCGATGGCGATAAGCGATACATCGTTTCTCCCAGCGGAATGAATGTAAACGACGTTATTAAAGTAGCTGATGATGCGGAGCTCAAGCCGGGAAACATGCTTCCCATGAAAAACATGCCTACCGGCACTTTGATACACAATATTGAAACGGAAGTTGGGCGCGGCGGTAAAATGGTTCGCAGCGCAGGTACTACCGCTCAGTTAATGGCCAAAGAAGGCGATTATGTGCTTATCCGGCTGCCGTCAGGTGAGATGCGCAGATTTCGTGCCGAATGCAGGGCGACTGTCGGGCAGGTAGGCAATTCGGATCACGCCAATGTCAAGTTAGGTAAAGCCGGGCGTAACCGCCTTAAAGGCTGGAGGCCGTCAGTGCGCGGCACAGCTATGTCGCCCAGAGACCATGCTCATGGCGGAGGCGAAGGTCGTTCGCCTATTGGTATGGCAGGCCCCAAGACTCCCTGGGGCAAGCCGGCGCTGGGGTACAAGACGCGCAAGCCAAAACATTCAGATAAATTAATTGTTAAACGGCGAGGTAAATAAATGTCAAGGTCAGTAAAAAAAGGACCGGCCGTAGATGTCAAACTGATGAAGAAAGTTGACGATGTTAATAGTTCGGGAAAGAAAGTTGTTATAAAAACCTGGGCTCGCTGGTCAACTATTCTTCCGCAGATGGTGGGATTGAACGTCGGGGTTTATGACGGCAGACGGCATGTACCGATTTTTATCACTGAAAATATGGTAGGCCATAAATTGGGTGAATTTGCCGTAACGCGCACTTTCCGCGGGCATGCAGCCAAGGCGGAAAAAACAACCCAGGTGAAGGGCTAGAGATGGAAGTAAAATCAGTAGCCAAAAACACGGGTATATCATCCCGAAAGGTGCGTCTCTTGCTGGACATGGTGCGCGGCAAGAGAGTGGATGATGCGCTTAATTTGCTTCAGTTTGCCGTTTCGCCCTCTGCTAAAATGGTTGCCAAGGTGATAAAAGCTGCTGCGGCTGATGCCGAGAATAATTTTCAACTGGCAATTGCAGATTTAAAAATAGTGAAGATTTATGCTGATGATGCGCCGATGCTGAAACGCTTTCAACCGAGAGCGAGAGGCAGAGCTGATAAGGTTTTAAAACGTTCCAGCCATGTAACTGTTGTAGTGGCGGAGCAGGAGGGCTAATGGGACGCAAAGTTCATCCAATGGGGTTCCGTCTTGGAGTTATACGCGACTGGCAGTCCAAATGGTATGACGACAAGCATTATGCTGATTTTATACTGGAAGATGTCAGGCTCAGAAGAGCTATCCAGACAAAATACAAGGATGCCAGTATTTCTCTTGTGGAAATAGAGCGGCAGGCTAACAAAGTAGCTGTTACCATACATACTTCCAGACCTGGTATAGTTATCGGCCGCGGCGGACAGCGCGTAGAAGAGATGCGCAAGTATCTTGAAGGCGTGATGGGCGGAAAGAAAATACAGCTCGATGTGCGTGAGATACGTCAACCGGAACTGGATGCTTATCTGGTGGCCCGGTCTGTAGCTGAACAGATGGAGCGCCGTGTTGCTTATCGCCGCGCTATGAAACAGAGCCTGTTCCGTACGATTCAAGCGGGCGCCAAGGGGATGAGAATACTTTGCTCAGGGCGTTTGGGTGGGGTGGAAATCGCGCGGAGACAATTGATGCATCAGGGCCGCGTTCCTCTGCAAACGTTGAGGGCAGATGTGGATTACGGGTTTTCGGAAGCGCAAACTACATTGGGACGCATAGGCGTTAAAGTCTGGATATATCGCGGCGATATTTTCAAAGCCGTAGAAACTCCTGAAGCGCCGGAAATTGTTGAAACTCCGGTTGTTAGCGCGACTCCTGTGGCTGAGACCGTTCCTGCCAAAGATATTACTATGGCTGAGGCCGTTGCTAATATGAAGGAAGTGCCTTCTAAAGATGCCGCAGAAGCTCCCGCCGCTGAGGTTAAAAAACCAAGAACCAGAAAGAAACCGGTAGAAGCGCCTGTTGTCGAAGATAAAGAACAGCCGGTTGAAACTTCGAAAGAAAAAGAGGAAGCTTCGAAAAAGGCCAAGCCCCGGGCAAAGAAAAGTGAAGCTGCTGAGGTAAAAGCAGACGCGCAAGAAGAAGAAAAGCCGTCTAAGCCCAAGGCTGTAAAAGCTAAAACTGTGGATGCCAAGGAAAGTAAGTCAAAGACTAAAAGCAAGGAAGAATAGCAGGGTCCCAGACTCTGTGCAATTGAGGGAACCAGATGTTACAACCGAAACGTGTAAAATTCAGGAAAACGCATAAGGGACGCCGCAGCGGCGGGGCGCATAGCGGGGCTACTCTGGCTTTTGGCGAATACGGGCTGCAGGCAATAGGATCTGCCTGGATGACTGCTCGCCAGATAGAGGCTGCCCGACGTGCAATTGTGCGTAGTGTAAAGCGCGGCGGCAAGGTGTGGATACGAGTCTTCCCTGACAAGCCCGTGACTTCAAAGCCTGCTGAAACCCGTATGGGCGGAGGTAAAGGCGCTCCCGATCATTGGGTGGCCGTCATCAAAACAGGACGTATATTATTTGAACTGGGCGGTGTTGATCATGCTACTGCCAAGGAAGCTATGCGCCTGGCTTCATATAAATTGCCCTTTGATACCCGTTTTATCGCCAGGGATGTAATCAGCGGAGCGGGAACCAAGGAAAAGGAGCTGAACGCCGTTGAAGATTAAAGATATAAGAGTCCTCGGCAACGAGGAGATGGATAAAAAAATCAATGATGCGTATCGCGGACTGCTGGATATGCGCTTTAAAGCAGCTACCAGACAGATAAAAAATCATCGCGAGATACCGCAGACCAAGCGTGATATAGCCAGGATGAAGACCGTAAAGCGGGAACGTGAACTGGGTATAAGGCAGGACTAGGATTATGGCAATTATTAAAAGCATGACCGGCAAGGTGGTTGGCACCAAGATGAATAAGACGGTAGTGGTATCTGTTGAAAAACAGAAGCACCATCCTTTATACCGCAAGACTTACCGTGTAATGGTGAAATACCTTGTTCATGATGAACAAGGAGAATGCAAACTGGAAGACAAGGTTCGCATTGTGGAAACGAGGCCTATTTCCAAGTTGAAACGCTGGCGCGTGGCTGAGATACTTAGCCGTGGTGAAGTGCCTGATGTCAAGCCAGAGGAAGTTAAATAAAGAGGTATTACCGTGATTAAACCTTATACCAGATTGAGAGTGGCGGATAACACCGGAGCCCGTCAACTTATGTGTATTAACATTCCGGGTGGCACTGGGCGCAAGGATGCTCACGTGGGCGATGTGATTGCCTGCGCCGTAAAAAAAGCCACACCCGAGGCTACTGTAAAAAAGGGAGAAGTGGTGCAGGTAGTGATTGTGCGTGTCGCACAGCCATACAGGCGTCCTGATGGATCCTATATTCGTTTTGATGATAATGCCGGTGTTATATTGACGGATAAAAATAATCCCAAAGGCACTCGCATATTTGGTCCGGTAGCGAGAGAGCTGAGGGAGAAGAACTTTACCAAGATTCTTTCATTGGCGCCAGAAGTGCTTTAGGTGGATTAGTATTATGAATATCAAAAAGAATGACACCGTACTGGTGATCGCAGGCAAGGACAAAGGTAAAAAGGGTAAAGTGCGCTTTGCTTATCCCAGAGACAGCAAAGTGATGGTTGAAGGCGTCAACTTTATTAAAAAGCACACCAGACCGCGTGGAGAGACAAGACAGGCAGGCATTATCGAGAGAGAAGAACTGCTTGAGGTTTCCAATGTCATGCTGCTCTGCCCCAAATGCAACAAACCGGCGCGTGCGGGCAATAAGACATTGGATGACGGCAAGCGCGTGCGTTACTGCAAAGTGTGCCAAGAGGTGTTGGACTAAAATGTCAAGACTGCAAGATAAATACCGCAAGGAAGTTATTCCGGCTCTTATAGAAAAGGGCGGATATTCGAATGTAATGCAGGTGCCGCGCATACAGAAGATAGTGCTTAATATAGGCGCTGGAGAAGCTGTTACCAATGCCAAGGCTATAGAAGCCGCTCAGGCGGATCTCGCGGCTATTTCTGGACAGCATGCTATTATACGCCGTTCTACCAAATCTATTTCGGCCTTCAAGCTGCGTGTAGGTATGCCGGTTGGCGTCAAGGTAACATTGCGGGGAGCACGCATGTATGAGTTTCTGGATAGACTCATAAGTATTGTGTTGCCGCGTATCCGCGAGTTTGCCGGTGTTCCCAATAGCTGGGACGGCCGCGGCAATTATACCCTGGGATTAAAGGAACAGACTGTCTTTCCAGAGATAGAATTCGAAAAGGTTGACAAGCTGCGCGGGCTGGAAGTATGTGTGGTTACTTCCGCCAGAACCGATGAAGAGGGCCGCCAGTTGCTTGAGCTTCTCGGCATGCCTTTCACTAAGGACTAAGGAACGAGGTTAAAATGGCTAAGACATCAGAAATTGTAAAAGCAAAGCGACCTACCAAATATCGAGTGCAGCAGCATAACCGCTGCCATCTTTGCGGACGCTCGCGGGGTTATATCCGCTTGTTTGGTTTGTGCCGTATCTGTTTCCGCAAACTATCTTTGTCAGGACAGATACCCGGCGTGCGCAAATCCAGCTGGTAGATTGAAAGAAACGGAGGAATAAGCGGATGGCAGTAAGTGATCCTATAGCTGATATGTTGACCCGGATGCGGAATGGCGCCATGGCGCGGCACGACAGTGTCAGCATGCCGGTTTCCAAGATGAAAGTAAATATCGCAAAGATTTTAAAACAGGAAGGCTATATCGACGGGTACGAGGAGACCGGAACCGGAATCGAGAAGCAGTTAAAAATAACGCTCAAGTATCAGGAGCGTAATAAGCCCATGATAAATGGACTGAAACGCATGAGCAAACCCGGCTTGCGCGTATATGTTCAGCGCAATGAAATTCCGCGTGTATACGGAGGAATGGGAATAGCCATACTTTCCACTTCGCGCGGGGTTGTGCCCAGTCATAAGGCCTGGAAGCAGGGATTGGGCGGCGAACTTTTGTGTTATATCTGGTAAATAGAATTAGAGGTCAAAATTATGTCCAGAATAGGTCGTATGCCCATAACAATACCACCTGGTGTGGTGGTAAATATTAAAGAAAATGTCGTCAGTGTCAAGGGACCTAAAGGCGAGCTCAAGAGGGATATCAATCCTGATATGAAGCTTAAACTTGATGGCGGGGCGCTTACGGTAGAGCGGCCGTCTGATGACAAATCCCATCGCGCTATGCATGGTCTTACACGCAGCCTGCTGGCAAACATGGTGGAAGGCGTCACCAAGGGTTACGAGAAAAATCTCGAGATAGTAGGGGTGGGGTTCCGCGCCGAAAAAGAGGGAGACAACGTAAGCCTGCGGGTGGGTTTTACTCATACCGTTACCATAAAGCCTCGCGCCGGCATTAAGCTGGATGTGGACGCTAAAAATTTGAATGTAAAAGTATCAGGAATCGATAAAGAAACCGTCGGCCAGACAGCCGCTGAGATTAGACGCATCCGCCCGCCGGATGCTTACAAGGGTAAGGGCATCCGCTACGCCGGCGAGACCGTCAAGCTTAAACCGGGTAAGGCCGGCAAGGCTGTCGGTGGAGGTAAAACGAAATAATGGCAAAGCTTAATACAAGAAAAGCACGCCAGACACGCCATGCCAGGATACGCGCTACGCTGAAAGGCACGGCGGTCAGGCCGAGACTATGTGTTTTCCGTAGTCTGCAGCATATATATGTGCAGGTGATAGACGATGAGCAGGGGCATACATTGACATCTGCCTCTACCCTGGAACCTGAAATTGCCAAGAAAGTGGAGGGCAAGAAAAAAGCCGAGCAGGCTGATCTTGTCGGCGCCACTGTAGCCGAGAGGGCATTGAAAGCAGGCGTCAAGCAGGTCGTGTTTGATCGCGGCGGCTATAAGTATCACGGACGTGTTAAGCAACTGGCTGAGGCCGCCCGCAAAGCCGGGTTGGAATTCTAAAAGGACGGGACGAAGTGGCTAAGGAAAGCATTACCAGAAGCAAAATCGACTCAAGCGAATTGGCATTAAACGACAAGCTGATTTATATCAACCGTGTTTCGAAGGTGCTCAAAGGAGGCAAACGCCTCAGCTTTGCTGCGCTGGTAGTTAGCGGCGATGGCGCCGGGCATGTCGGGATAGGTGTTGGCAAATCCAACGAAGTTCCTGAAGCTATCAATAAAGCCAATGCAGTGGCTCACAAGCATCTTATAAAAGTTCAGATGTCGGGAAATACTATCCCTTATGAGGTGACCGCTAAATTCGGAGCGGCACAGGTGCTGCTTAAACCCGCAGCGCCCGGTATCGGCATTATTGCCGGCGGCAGCGTGCGTGCGGTAGTGGAAGCGGCAGGTATCAAGGATATCCTGACCAAGTCACTAGGCAGCGCCAACAAGGTGAACGTGGCCAAGGCTGTTATGGTAGGGCTTGCGAGCCTTAAAGATCCGAAAGCGGAATTCGCCAGGCGTAAGCTTGAAGAAAAACCGCAGGAGGCCAGCGGTGTCTAAACTTAAAGTAACCTGGATTAAAAGCGATATCGGCTATGCCGATGACCAGAAACGCACAATTCAGTCTCTTGGGCTCAGAAAGCTCAATCAGAGCGTGGTTCGTGATGATTCTGTTACCTTGCGCGGAATGATTGTCAAGGTACGGCACCTGGTCAAAGTAGAGGAGGTGTCTTAATGAAACAGAATGAATTATCTCCTGCTGAAGGAGCGCGCAAGTCTCCCAAGCGTGTTGGCCGCGGCACTGGCAGCGGGCATGGAACATACTCCGGACGGGGTTGCAAAGGCAACAAAGCGCGCGCCGGTTTCGGCGTGCGGCCTGGTTTTGAAGGCGGACAGCTTCCCATTATCAAGCGTCTTCCTGAAAAACGCGGGTTTACCAACATATTTAAAAAAGAAATGACTGTAATAAATGTTTCGGCGCTCAATTGTTTTGATGCCGGCAGCGAAGTTACTCCTGAAATCTTGCGGGCTGAAGGTCTTATAAAAACACTTTCACTGCCCGTAAAGATACTGGCAGGCGGTGATATTGACCGTGCGCTTAACGTAAAAGTAAGCAGCTATTCGGCAGCGGCAAAAGCTAAAATCGAAGCTGCCGGCGGTACTGCGGAGGAGGTCGCCTAATGGCGCAAAAAGCGTCTTCCAGACCCCGTCTTCTGCAAGCGATGATCGATGCGTTCAGCTTGCCTGATCTGCGTCGTCGTCTTCTTGTCACACTGGGGATTCTGGTGGTCTTCCGTTTTGTGGCCAATGTTCCTGTGCCGGGCGCTGATCCCGAAAGTTTAAAAACTATTTTTGAGAACAACGCTTTGTTGGGCATGATGAACATGTTCAGCGGCGGGGCTATGCAGTATTTCAGCGTGGCGGCTATGGGTGTGTATCCATATATTACCGCCAGCATCATTATTACGCTTATGACTCCGATTATCCCTGCTCTGCAGCGGCTGTCTGAAGAGGGCGAAAGCGGCCGGGATAAAATAAATTCCATTACACACTGGTTGATGATACCTTTGGCTGGCCTTTCCGGTTATGGACAACTGGTGTTGATGCAGCAATATGGCGGAGTAGGCGCAACTGATGGGTTATCCACTGTTGCCATTATTCTGTCGCTCATTGCCGGCAGTATGTTCTGTGTCTGGCTGGGCGAGCAGATAACGCAGTACGGCATCGGAAACGGAGTGTCTATCATAATTTTTGCGGGTATCATGGCCAGATTGCCTGCAGATATAGCCGATGGTTATCTGGCTGGGCAACAGGGACAGATAACAGGATTGATAGTTTTTGTGATTCTGTCGATACTCACAGCGTTGTTTATAGTCATATTTAACGAGGCGCATCGCCGCATTCCTGTTCAGTATGCCAAAAGCGTTTACAAGGGCGGACGCATGTACCGCCAGAGCGGGTCTAGCCACATACCCCTGCGTGTTAACACTGCAGGCATGATCCCTCTTATCTTCGCTATGGCTATGGTTACTTTCCCCGGCATTATTGCACAGTGGCTTGGAGGAAGCAGCACGGGCACTAACTTTGCCAGCCAGGTGGTGAGGGTATTCAGCTCGAATACCGACATGCCTATGGGGCTTATTTATTGGGTTCTTTATTTCCTGCTGGTAGTGGGTTTTTCCTTCTTTTATACTACCGTGATCTTTCAGCAGCAGGATCTTCCTGGAGTTTTACAGCGTCAGGGCGGGTTTGTGCCCGGCATTCGTCCCGGCAAACAGACTGAAACATACCTTAACGGTGTTATAATGCGTATTACCTGGGCGGGAGCCCTGTTCCTGGCATTGGTGGCTATCATTCCTTTTATTGCCCGCACGGCGACCAGTATTCAGACGCTGACGCTCTCAAGCACTGGAATGCTCATTGTAGTGGGTGTAGTGCTGGATACCATGAAACAGATGGAAGCTCAATTGGCCATGCGTCATTATGAGGGATTCATAAAATAGTGAGAGAGTTTTGTCTCTAGAGCAGCAGATGATAGTTATTTTTCTGGGAGCGCCCGGCGCCGGAAAGGGTACGCAGGCGGCAGCTGTGGCCAGTGAGATGGATCTGGCGCATATATCTTCCGGTGACCTGTTTCGTCAGGCTGTTGAACGGGGAGATGAACTGGGGCAAGCAGTTAAATCATATATGGAAAGAGGAGCGCTGGTTCCTGATGAAATTACCATACAGATGGTGCTTGACAGATTAGCGCAGCCTTCACAGCAAAAGGGAATAATACTTGATGGCTTTCCTCGTAATCTGGCGCAGGCGGCAAGGCTTGATAATGCTCTTGAAAAAGAATGCAAAGATGTCAGCGCTGTGATTTATATCAAGGTAGAACAATCAGAACTGGTGCGGCGTTTGTCTAACAGGTGGCTTTGCCGCCAGTGCCAGATGCCTTATGCCAGGGAGGCAGGCGGTGCTTGTGAAAAATGTGGAGGGGAATTATATCAGAGGGCGGATGACTCGCCGGAAACAGTGAAGAAGCGCCTGGTGGTGTATTTCAATGACACTGCGCCCCTTATTGATTATTATAAACAGAAGAAGAAACTGGTTGAGATAGATGGTGACGGTGATGTAGTATCGGTTACCGGTCGTATCGTGCGCTCTCTCGCCGGACAGGCATAGAGGATGTCTATAGGTATTAAAAACGAGCGGGAGCTGGAAGCTATGCGCAAAGCGGGGAGCGTGACGGCGCGGGTGCTGGATATACTGCGCCACAGCATTCAGGCAGGTATGAAAACCCGCGAACTGGATGCTATCGCTGAGCGTGAGGTGAAGGCTCTGGGAGCCCGCCCATCTTTTAAAGGGTATCACGGCTATCCGGCTAGCCTGTGTGTATCTGTAAATGACGAAATAGTACACGGCATACCGGGGAACAGGGTAATTAAAGATGGTGATATCGTTTCGATGGATTTTGGAGCGATAGTAAACGGGTTTCAGGGGGATGCAGCTATAACTGTTATGATAGGAGACGCTGGATTACTGGCAAAAGGCCTGATGGATGCTACTTATGAATCTCTGCTGGCTGGCATAGGGGCAGCTAGGCACGGGAACCATCTTGGCGACATATCATCTGCCATCCAGCGTCATGCTGAGTCGCGTGGCTTTACGATTATACGCGAATATACAGGGCACGGCATCGGACGGGAAATGCACGAAGACCCTCTAGTGCCCAATTTTGGTGAACCGGGAACAGGGCTGGTGTTGAAAAAAGGAATGACGCTGGCACTTGAACCTATGCTTGCAACAGGCGGTTGGCGTACCAAAGTGGGGAAGGATAAGTGGCTTGTATCTACCGCAGACGGAGGGTTGTCTGCTCATTATGAACATACAGTGGCTATCACTGAAGATAAAGCAGAAATCCTGACTCTGGTATAATAAAGGATATTATGAGTAAAAAAGAAGCAATAGAGGTAGAGGGGACTGTAGTTGAAGCGTTGCCTAACGCCACTTTTCAGGTGAAACTGGCTAACGGACATACGGTTTTAGCTCATATCTCTGGTAAAATACGAGTGCATTATATAAGGGTGTTACCCGGCGACAAGGTGCTGGTTGAGCTTTCGCCCTATGACCTTACGCGCGGGCGTATCACCTATCGCTTTAAATAACATCCATATACAGGGAAGGAATAATATGAAAGTAAGGGCATCGGTCAAAACGCAATGTGAAAAATGCAAGATAATAAAGCGCAAAGGCGTAGTTCGAAATATCTGCACTAATCCCAAGCATAAACAGCGTCAGGGTTAGAGGTTTTAGGAGGATTTATGGCACGTATAGCCGGGGTGGACTTACCAAAGGATAAACAAGCCTGGGTTTCTTTGCAATACCTTTATGGAGTAGGGCAGACGAGGGCTTTCCAGATACTGGAAGCGACTAAAGTAAAGCCGGATGCTAAACTGGACGAGTTGTCAGAAGCTGAACTCAATCGCATCCGTGAATATATTGATCGCGAGTTCCGGATTGAGGGTGAACTGCGCAAGGAAGTCAATCTTAATATCAAGCGGTTGATTGATATTGGTTCTTACCGTGGATTGCGCCACAGGAGAGGATTGCCTGTAAGGGGCCAGCGCACGCGCACCAATGCCCGCACTCGCAAGGGAAAACCGAAGACTGTAGCCGGTCGCGGACAGAAGCGCGGCGCCAAGAAGTAATCGGCTTGAGTATATATAAACTAGGAGAAGCACATGGCACAAACTAAAAAAATAACCAAAAAAAGGGAAAAGAAAGTTATACCTGTGGGCAGAGCCTATATTCAGGCGACCTTTAACAATACTATTGTTACACTGACTGACCCCCAGGGAAATGTAATTTCATCCTCAAGCGCAGGAGCTTCGGGGTTCAAGGGATCGCGCAAGAGCACCCCGTATGCCGCCCAGATGGCGGCTACCACCTCGGCACGCAAGGCCATGGATGTTGGGCTCAAGCAGGTTGAAGTATTTGTAAAAGGACCGGGAAGCGGCCGTGAGGCGGCTATCCGTTCGCTGCAGGCTTCCGGTTTGCACATTACCAGTATCCGCGATATTACACCGGTGCCGCATAACGGCTGCCGTCCGCCCAAAAGGAGGCGTGTATAACATATGGCCAGATATACTGAAGCAAAATGCCGGTTGTGCCGCCGCAGCGGGGAGAAGCTCTTCCTTAAAGGCAATAAGTGCGTTACTAAATGTCCCTATGACAAACGCCCGAAACCGCCCGGCCCGCAATTGTCGCGCCGCCGCCGTCTTTCAGACCGCGGTATGCAGTTACGTGAAAAGCAGAAAGTGCGCTATAGCTATGGTGTTTTGGAGCGCCAGTTCCGACGTTTCTTTGCAGAGGCTGAACGCCAGAGCGGGATCACGGGTGAGAATCTGCTGGTAATACTCGAGAAGAGGCTGGATAACGTTGTTTATCGGCTTGGTTTCGCAGATTCGCGTAACCAGGCAAGACAATTGGTGCAGCACGGTCATTTTCTGGTTAACGGCAGACGCACTGATATACCGTCCTGCATAGTCAAAGAAGGCGATATTATCGGTTGGCATGAAACCAGTAAAAAGAGTGAGTATTACAAGCTGGCAGCGGGGGGGATAGGTAGCAAGGTTGTGGCTCCATGGCTAAGCCTTGATAAAGCACTCATGGTCGGACGCGTGGTAAGCCTGCCTATGCCAGGAGATTTAGAAACTAAGTTTGATATGGCTTCAGTAGTCGAGTATTACTCGCGCTAGAAGTTAAGGGAGGCCATCCTTGGCGAGCCTATTTGTATCTAAAATTGAAAATGTTGAGTCCACTGAAAAATATGGACGTTTTATAGCAGAACCCCTTGAGAAAGGCTTCGGTACCACGTTGGGTAATGCCCTGCGTCGTGTGCTGCTGCGCTATCTGCCGGGTGCTGCCGTTACCAGAGTACGCATTGAGGGCATTCAGCATGAGTTTTCAGCCATCCCCAACGTGAAAGAGGATGTTTTGGATTTCGTGTTGAATCTGAAATCACTCAAGATTAAACCGGTTACGGGTCAGTCAGGCAAACTTTACCTAGAAAAAGAGGGTGAAGGAGAGATTCACGCATCTGACATAACTCCTTCTATGGATTTTGAGATAGTCAATCCTGATCTGTATCTGGCAACACTCAGCGGAAAAGATGCGCGTATTTCAGTCGAGATGGATGTTGAACTGGGTATGGGGTACCAGGTGGCTGGCGGCAGCGAAAATCTTCCAATAGGAACCATACCTGTTGACGCTATTTTCACTCCGGTCCGAAAGGTTAATTTTACCACTGAACCCATGCACATGGGGCGTGAAACCAGTCAGGAAAAATTAACTATTGAGATATGGACCGACGGCACTCTGGCGCCCTCCAGGGCTATCAGCCGCGGTGCAGCTTTACTGGTAGAACAGCTAAAACCGATGGTTGATTATGGCCGTGCTTCCGATATGGATGATGAAAAGAAAGCTATCAGGGCTTCTATTCCAGAGGATCTTTTCAACATGCCGGTTGAAAAACTTGATCTTTCGGTGCGCGCCATGAATTGTTTGCGGCGCAGCGGCATTAATACTGTGGGCGAACTGGTGAGTCTGAGCGAAAAGGAACTATTATCACTGCGCAACTTCGGACAGAAATCACGTCAGGAAGTGGAAGAAAAACTGGTCAGCCTGGGGCTATCATTTCCTAAAATGAGCGAAGCTTCCATCGAAGAAGAAGAGGAAGAAGAAGAGGATATAAAGAAGCCTGTCCGTAAGAAGAAAACATCGGAATAACTCAGGGTATTCGTTATATTATCTAATCTAGTCAAGGTGAGGATAACATGAGTCATAAAGTATCAGGAAGAAAATTCGACCGGCCTACGGCACACCGCATGGCTATGTACCGCAATATGGTGCAGAGCCTTATGGATAGCGAGAAAATTGTCACCACTGAGGCCAAAGCCAAGGAGATCCGCAATATGGCGGAAAAAATGATTACTCTTGGCAAAAAAGGCGATTTGAGTGCCAGGCGCCGCGCTCTGGCGTTCATTTATGATGAAAAGATGGTGGAAAAGGTTTTTGACGATATCGCCAAGCGTTATGAAGACCGCAAAGGCGGATATACACGAATTACAAAACTGCCGCCGCGGCTTGGAGACGGAGCTCCTATGGCGCAGCTGGAGCTTGTTAAGTAACTATGTCCTCAGTTCTTCCGCAGTGTGAAATGGACGAAAGGGTATCGACGAAGGCTTGTATGCCTGCTGCCAACTTGACTCGTTTCGCGCTGGTGGTTGAATACGACGGCACACGCTATTTCGGTTCGCAAATGCAGTGTGATCTTCCGACGGTTCAGTCGGAAATAGAAAAAGCGCTGTTTTCGCTTACCGGGGAAGAAATTCGCATTACCATGGCAGGACGTACCGATGCCGGCGTGCATGCGCGTGGACAGGTAGCGAGTTTTGTTACTTTTTCTTCATTGCCGGAACGGACATTTATAGGTGGGTTGAATCATTATCTGCCGGCGGATATTTCTGTAAAATCCGCCCGTATTGTGGATATGGATTTTGATCCGCGCCGAAGCGCCTTGAGGCGGGAATATGAGTATTACATCCTGAGTTCGAATGCGCGCTCTGCAATATGGCGTGAACGTGCCTATCAGGTAGCAGGAGACATTGATATTGACGCAATGAATCATGCCTGCCGGCATTTATTGGGCGAACATGATTTTGCTTCTTTTGTTTCCAGCATGGAATCACCCCAAAAAAGCACCCACCGCTGTATCTATGAGGCATCTGTGCGGCGTGAAGGTGAATTTATTGTTTTTAAAGTAGTTGGAAGCGCATTTTTAATGCATCAGGTGCGCAACACGGTAGGCGCTTTGCTCAGGGTGGGGCAGGGCAAGATGACACCGGAAGAATTTCGGGGTATAATTAACGTTCGTGAGTTTGGTCTGGCGGGGCCTACGGCGCCAGCCTGCGGGCTTTATTTGAATCAAGTGTATTACAGGGCAACAATTTAGAGGAAGGCTTTTAATGAAAACCTATAGCGTCAAGGCAAATGAAATCAAGCGTGAATGGCATGTTATAGATGCTGCGGACAAGGTGCTGGGCAAGGTAGCTACTGAAGCCGCCGAACTGATTATGGGCAAGAACAAGACTATGTTCACGCGCAACCTGGATACTGGTGACTATGTTGTGGTAATAAACGCATCCAAAATCAAGGTCACCGGCAAGAAACTGGAACAAAAGATGTACTACAGGCATTCAGGCTATCCGGGCGGTTTTCGTGCTGTACCGCTGGATGAAATGTTAAAGAATAAACCTGAAATGGTAATCGAACATGCGGTCAAGGGCATGCTGCCTCGCAACAGGCTGGGGAATGCAATGATCAAGAAACTGAAAGTTTATGCCGGTGCGGATCATCCGCATACTGTCGCCAGGCAGGCTGAGGCTTAAGGAGATACTATGGTAAAAAAGACTTATTCCAGTGGTACCGGCAGACGTAAAACTGCGGTGGCGCAGGTAAGACTGAGCCCCGGCAGCGGTAATATAACCGTAGATGGTAAAGGCTATGAAGAGCGCTTTACGCGTTTTGACCATCGCCAGACTATTGTTAAACCTCTTGAGGTAACGCAAACTGCCGCAAAGTACGATATTATCGTGAAGGTGGCAGGGGGTGGTTGCACAGGGCAGGCTGATTCTATCGCGCTGGGTATTTCACGCGCTTTGCTCAAGGAAGATGAGAATCACAAAGCTGTATTGCGTTCTGAGGGATTGCTTACCCGTGATCCAAGAGCCAAGGAAAGAAAGAAACCTGGTCTCAGAAGAGCCCGCAAGGCGTCGCAGTATACCAAGCGTTAGGCTGGCAGCCTCATAAGCCAGAGAAAAGCAAAAGCCGCTGGATTTCTCCAGCGGCTTTTTTGTTGAACTAACTGAAAAATCCGGAATGCTATTATAAATCTGACGAGAAATAATCGGACGTCGAGAGGTTTTTATTTAGACGAAATCTTTGGAACTCAGGGTTAGAAGCTGTTTCCGTTAAGTTCCGCTTTCAAATACTCTACGGCCTTAATAGGATACGGGTCTATTTCGTACAGCAGCGCCAGGTAGTAGCTGACATAATCACCAAGCAGGATCAGGCTCATCATCTGTGCCAGTTTGCTCTTGCCGGATGAGTCCACTATTTCGTATTCTATACCTGCCCTTTTATTTATTTCTCCAGTGATATTATAACGTAACTCTACGCGTGGATGCAGACTTTCAGCCCGCAGCATGATAATCATTGTTTTCCGGCTTATTCCTGCCGGGAATTCATATCCTGTAGTAGCATTATGATTGAGTTCCGGGAAGGCAGCATTTATAGACCATGCCTTGGCGTTTTCGTTGATTTGAATTTTCCAGCGGGCTGCTACTTCGGAGAGATGTTCTGCCCCGTAAATAACTGCTATTTTACCAAAAAGCCGCTGGGCTATCTGTTTGGCATGGTTATTTTGCGCTGGTATGGTCTCGTTTATTTTTTCACCTATTTCCTTAACCACGGAACAGGATTCTTCAATGTCCTCTGATTTGTCAGCGATAAGTTCAAGCTTGCTTATAATGCCCAGCAGCGCCATGAAGCTCAGCGGCATGGCGGCGCGGGGTGGGGATTTATAATCGAAGATAAATGCTGGAATGCCCCTTTCCTGCGCCAGTTTGCCTATCTCCCCGCCTGACGTCATTACCAGCTTTTTAGCGTTTGTTGCGATAAGCTGCTTGAAGGCTGAGATTGTTTCTTCTGTCGTTCCTGAATAGCTGGAGACAATGACCAGTGTTTTTTCATCGACAAAAGCAGGCAGGTCATAGCTTCTGTGTACCAGTATGGGAACTTTGCACTCATCTATCACGAGACTTGAAAGCAGGTCTCCTCCGATGGCTGAGCCTCCCATGCCCAGAATTACTACCTTATTTATGTCTTTGTATTCTTGCGGCAGGGATAGCCCCTGCGTCTGTGCACATGCTTGCCGGCATAGCGCGGGTATATCGTGGATATGGCGCAGCATATCCGAGGGGTCGTTTATTTTATAGCATTGCAGATCGTCCAGGGGGTTTTTATTCATGCGACATCCTTTACGCCTGTCATTTCTATTCCCAGATCAAGCAGGCGTTGCACTTTTTCCATGCTGCTGCTTTCGGCATATACGCGCAGGAGCGGCTCCGTGCCCGAGAAGCGTACCAGCAGCCATCCGCCGTCTTCCAGAAGGAAGCGGAAACCATCGGTGGTTTCTTTACCGGATACTTTTACTCCGTCGAGCTGGATTGGAATGGCCTTTGCCATACGTCCGATGATGGTTTCGCGATTGTCAGCCTTGAAAAATACGTCATGCCTGTCATAGTAATGCGGCCCCACTTTTCCATAGAGGTTGGATAGAAGCTGTGAAGGCGTCTTCCCTGTTCGCGCTAACAGGTCAAGGAAATATAACCCCGCCAGCAACCCATCCCTTTCAGGCACGTGTCCGCGGAAACCGTATCCGCCGCTCTCTTCTCCTCCTATAACTGCGTTCTCGCGTATCATCACCGGAGCCACATGCTTGAATCCTACTGAAACTTCAAACACCGGCACGTTGTATAATTCCGCCAGCCGGTTAAGCATATTGGTGGTTGTTATGGTTTTGACGATAGCGCCGCGCTCTCCGCGCACCTCGAAAAGATACTGCACCAGCAGCGCATATACCTGAAGTTGCGTCAGGTAATTTCCACTTTCATCCATGACGCCAAGACGGTCCGCGTCACCGTCAGTGGCCAGACCGACCTGGGCTTTTTCGCGCCTGATAGTCTCCGAAAGTTCGGCAAGGTTTGCCCCGATAGGTTCAGGCTGTTTCATGCCGGGAAAAGCCGGATTGGGTTCAGCCTTTATTTCGGTAATGCGCGTCGTGGTTTCACTCAGCAGCGCCTTGAAATAACCACCACCGGCTCCGTGCATGGAATCTACGGCGATATGTAGTCCGGCGCGCCGGATATGGCTCAAGTCCAGTAAATGCTCTATTTGGCGTTTATAGGCCGGCAGAAACTCACTTCGAATAACCATTCCACTCTTTATGGCTTTCGGCAGCGGGATGGCCTTTATGCTGTCAGAATTGACAGCAACAATGCACTTTTCTATCGCGGTTACCACGTCTTCGGGAGCGCTGGCGCCATCCGGTGATTTATATTTGAATCCGTTCCATGCGGCAGGGTTGTGGCTGGCAGTGATAACAATGCCGCCGCCGGCTTTCAGATTGACAACTGCGTAACTGACTACAGGCGTCGGAACGGCAGAATCGCTAAGATAGACTTTAATGCCGTTACCTGCCAGCACTTCAGCGGAAGCTATGGCGAAATCGGCAGAAGCGAAACGCGTATCGTAACCTATGACGATACCCTTATGGGACAGCCCCGCATCCTCAAGATAATTGGCTACCGCCTGAGCGCATACGCGCACGTTTTTAAAGGTGAATTCATCAGCGATAACTGCACGCCAGCCGTCGGTGCCGAATTTTATATTGTTATTCATATCCATTAGTCTATCTCTGAATGTTATTATTTTCTCTCAATCTTCATAGTCTGCACGGAAATAGAAAAGCAGGGGATGTTTTTATATGAATTGAAGCCTCACGACCGCTTGCACGTCTGGTTGTGCTTCCCGACAGTATCCCCCTTTCGGGATAAAGGTTGTAAATATAGGGTTTCCTTTTGATATCTGTTCGGCACAAAACAGCTTTTTGCGTCATAAGCCCTTTTTAAGATTCAGCCAGCCCGAACCCGCAAGAAGGGCAAACCGTGACTATTCCCCTGCCGGGAATATCGATCTCCCATGCTTCATGGTCGCAGTTTGGGCAGGCGATCTCTCCCACGAACCTGTATTCATCCCTGAGTCTGGAGGCTGCCTGTCTAATATTTTCACGCAGTCCTTCTCTAATTTCTGACATACGCGGTTCTCCTTATAACGGAGATTTTTCTGTCGGCCTAATTCCCAAAACCCTCTTTTCGCAGAATCTCCGCTTTGTCGGTTTTTTCCCATGGCAGGTCTATATCGGTGCGCCCGAAATGCCCGTAAGCTGCAGTCTGGCGATAAATCGGGTTTCTCAATCCCAGGGTTTGGATAATAGCTGCCGGACGCAGATCGAAATGCTTCTTTACCAGCTCATCCAGCTTTTCAAGGCATACTTTTTCGGTGCCGAAGGCCTCCAGTGAGACCGAAAGAGGCTTTGCCACGCCTATGACATATGATACCTGTATCTCCAGCCTGTCGGCCAGTCCGGCAGCCACTAGGTTTTTGGCGACGTAACGCGCCATGTAAGCCGCCGAGCGGTCAACCTTGGTGGGGTCTTTGCCGGAGAAGGCTCCTCCGCCGTGCCGTGCCATGCCTCCGTAGGTATCTACCAGCAGCTTGCGTCCGGTGAAGCCTGTATCGGACACGGGGCCTCCCAACTCGAATGTGCCGGTGGCATTTACGAAATAGTTGGTGGCATTATCGAGATAACCATCTGGAATAACGGGTCTGATGACATGTTCTATAATATCTTTGCGAATTTTATCCTGGCTGATGCCGCCGTCATGCTGTGCGCCGATGACCACGCTGTCGATTCGCTTGATTTGCCCGTCGTGATATTCCACTGTGACCTGGGATTTGCCGTCAGGCCGGAGGTAAGGGATTGTTCTGTCTTTGCGCACCTGCGCCAGACGCTGGGCAAGTTTGTGAGCCATCGATATGGGAAGAGGCATAAGTTCGGGGGTTTCGTTGCAGGCGAACCCTACCATCATTCCCTGATCGCCGGCTCCGGTAGCATCGAGAGGGTCTCTGGAGCCTGCTTTGGCTTCCGCCGACTGGTTGACGCCCTGCGCGATATTGGGAGATTGCCGGTTGATGGAAGTCATAACGCCGCAGGTGCGGTATTCGAAGCCGTATTCAGGCTTGACATAACCTATATCATGAATTACTTTACGCACGATCTCCGGAATATCGGCGTATGCCTCGGTGGTGATCTCACCCAGCACGAAAACAAGACCGTTGGTTACCGCGGTCTCGCAGGCAACGTGCGCTACCGGATCATGCTCCAGAATAGCGTCCAGCACGGCATCCGATATCTGGTCGCAGATCTTATCGGGATGTCCCTCTGTGACGGATTCCGAAGTAAAGAAATATTTGCTGGCATTACAAGAACGCTGGCTCATGTTTTCTCCTTTAAGTTCCTTCTTCCCATCCGGCCAGGTAGGCTACCTGCTCCGGTGTAAGAGTGTCTATGTCCATCTTCATGGAAGCCAGCTTTAAACTGGCTACATTTTTATCTATGTCCTGCGGGACGGCGAATACGCGCGTCTCCAGCTTGCCTCTATTTTTTACCAGGTATTCCAGACACAATGCCTGGTTGGCAAAGCTCATATCCATAACGCTGGCAGGGTGCCCTTCGGCGGCGGCAAGGTTGATAAGCCGTCCTTCGCCCAGCAGGTATACCTTTCGTCCGTCTTCAAAAATATATTCATCCACAAATTGACGCACGCGGTTTTTGCTTTTTGCCATTTTTTCAAGTGATGGAATATCTATTTCCACATTGAAATGGCCGCTGTTGGCCAGAATAGCTCCGTCCTTGAGAAGCGGAATAGTCTCTCTCCCTATGACATGTTTGTCTCCGGTGACTGTTATAAATATATCCCCAAGAGGAGCGGCCTGCGCCATCGGCATAACCTGGCAGCCGTCCATGGCGGCTTCCAGCGCCTTGATGGGCTCTACTTCGGTAACTATGACCTGCGCTCCCATGCCTTTGGCGCGCAGCGCCAGCCCTTTGCCGCACCAGCCATATCCGGACACAACCAGTTTTTTGCCCGCCAGCAGTATGTTGGTAGCGCGCGTGACGCCGTCGAGAGTACTCTGCCCTGTTCCGTAGCGGTTATCGAAAAGATATTTTGTCTGGGCATCGTTAACGGCGATGATCGGATAAGTCAGTTTTCCCGCTTTTTCCATGCTGCGAAGCCTTATTACGCCTGTGGTAGTCTCTTCAGTACCGCCGATAACGTCTTTAAGAAGTTCGCTGCGTTTGGTATGCAGCGTGGTCACCAGGTCGGCGCCGTCGTCAACGGTAAGTTGAGGCTGATGATTCAACGCCGTTGTTATATGACGGTAATATGTTGCATCATCCTCGCCCTTGATGGCGTTGGTAGGAATACCCATTTCAACCAGCGCCGCTGCTACGTCATCCTGTGTGGATAACGGGTTGGAAGCGCACATAACAACATCAGCCCCGCCGTCTTTCAGCGCAAGCGCCAGGTTTGCTGTTTCGGTTGTCACGTGCAGACAACCGGATATGCGCACGCCCGAAAGGGGTTTTTCTGTTTTAAACCTCTTTTTTATCTGCGCCAGCACGGGCATCTCGCGGGCTGCCCACTCTATACGCAGTTTTCCTTCGGATGCCAGCGAAGCGTCTTTGATATCATAGTTATCGGTCATATTCAATCTATCCTGTTTAAAACTTGTCCTATATTTTGCGCCAGCGGGAGTGATGTGTCAATCAGTATGTATCGTTCAACCTGAACTTCTTTTACCGTTTCGAACCAGTCGCGCTGTTTCTGGTAGATTTCCCAGCGTCCGTCGGATGCTGAAACCTCGTTAAGACGCTGCAAAAGGCGTTTTTGGGTCAGTTCGCTGCTGATGCGGCATTCCACTACCAGATAATCTGCCCCGACCTCCTGTGCTATCCTGGTGGCTCGTTCTCTTTCTGCTGCCTTGAGGAAGGCGGCATCCAGTATTACCGGAATTTGGTCTTTTAGTATATCTTCAGCCTGTGAGAAAAGAGCGTCGTATGTCCTGCGGTTGAACTCCGGTGAATAAAGGCCGGTTGCAGGTTCGTCATAGTGGTGTTCGTTCTCCGCTATACCTGCCAGGCGCTTGCGTGTCACGTCTGATGAAATATGAACAGCCCCCAATCTCTGCGCCAGCGCAGCCGCCAGTGTCGTCTTGCCGCTGCCTGCCATCCCTACCATCACTATCAGCAGCGGCCTATTTCTGGTATAGGCGGTCGCCAGGTCGAAATAGCCTTGCGCGCATGAAAGTGATTCTGCTCTCTCCTCTTCTTTAACCAGCGGATCATCCAGTTTGAAGCTGGACACCTTGCCGCGAACGTAAGCGCGGTAGCACTTGTAAAAATTGAGCAGAGCGGGTATATCGGTGTCGCCGCTTTGCGAGATATAGTTGTTTATAAACCGGCGGCTCAGGTCGGCGCGCCCGAAGCGGTCGAGGTCCATAGCCAGGAAAGCGGCTTCGGATGCTACATCGCAATAACGGAAACGTTCGTTGAATTCTATGCAGTCGAAGATGCACAGATCGCGGCAAAAACAGATGTGCTGCGCATGCAGGTCTCCGTGGCAGTCTCTTGCGCGTCTCTCTCTTGCGCGGCGTTCGAAAATATCTTTATTGGTTTGAATGAAACTGCGCGTGAAGTTTCGTATGGTATCGAATTGCTTTTCCGAAATGCTGTTGCCGAAGTATTTCTGTGTCTGGGAAAAGTTTTCCTCGGTATTCTGCGTAATAGTTTCGATGCCGCCGAAAGCGGCGATGCGTTCGTTCGTCTCTGCTTTTTTATGGAAGTCCGCCAGTTTGATTGCGACGTTATCCATCATCTCCGGGGTGGCAGCGTTTTGTCTGAGCAGATTGTCCAGCAGTTTGTCGTCGGGCAGACGGCGCATTTTTACCGCATATTCTGCTGTCGCGCCGCCGCCGTCAATGGCGAAATTGCTGCCGTCGAAGGTTATCGGTACAACCCCCAGATAGGCTTCCGGGCATAACCTGCTGTTCAGTGTTATCTCCTGCCGGCAGAAATAAAGGCGTTTCTCCAGCGTGGTGTAATCCACATATCCCAGGTTGACCGGTTTTTTTATCTTGTAAGCGTATTCATCGGTAAGAAATACGCAGGACATTTGCGTCTGGATGAATTTAACCCGCGCGGTGCCTTCTGGATAAATCTGCGGTGATGAAAGAGCCGTAATCAGCTCGGGCAGGGCTGGCATATTATTTTTCTCCTGCGTAAAAATGGATCATGGCTTGCATGCCTGCATTAAGGCTGTTCTGCATGGCGTTGATATCTAGAATGCTGCGCAGCGGCGCGCCGTCGATAATTGCGCCCTTGACCAGATGCGTCATTTCAACTACCGGGAATTTAACCCTCTCCCAGTCCATGCATTTATGCCCGCAGATCTCGCAGACCCTGGCCATCAGAAGGATGGAAATATGCGTCAGACTGCCGTGTTTTTTCATGTCGCATTCGAACTGTTTGTCAAAATTCGTATAATCTTCCATTCCCTTTTCCGGTTCGCCGCCGAATATCTGGACAAGCCGCGAAACGTTCACTTCGGGCGGGATTGTGCCTGTCGTATCTTCGGGTGGATTGTCTTTTAGATAGCGGTATAACTGTCCGAGCACTATGAGGGAAAAAAGTTGAGTGATTTCTGTTGCGGCATCTTCGCTGCCCTGTCCCCAGAACTCACGGACGTCCTGGCAGGCGGAAACAGCGGACTCTGCGGCTACGCTGCCTCCCATGACCAGCGCTTTAAGAAAATGGCGGTCATGTTCATCCTCGGTAAGCGCGTCTGCTTTTGTTACCGCATTTTGCCAGATGTTTTCAAAAAGCTGGCTGTTACGCGTTTCTTCATCGAGTGCCATGATAATTTCTCCTTAACCGTCTTGGCTCAATATATTGGGAATAGTATAACTGAATCAAGGGCATATTGCATGCCTGATGGTGTCATCTTTCGGACATAAAGGCTTAGCCGTTCCTTCTATATTCACTTCTGAGTATCTGCCAGCAATAGCAGTCTCCGTCTTCATCATCGTGGCGAGCGCCGCATTTGTGCATGCCAAGTTTTTGCAGCACGCGCATGGATGCCCATCCTGTGACAGAGGTATCGGCGCAAATTGCTTTGACTTCTTGAAACGAGAAAGCATAATCCACCAGTGCTTGGGCGGCTTCCGTTGCCAGCCCCGCACCTCTGTACTCAGGGATAACGGCATAACCTATCTCCAGACGTCCGTCACTATCAGGCGGGCCTTTGAAGCCGCCGTCGCCGATAATCCTGTTATCCTGTTTGTGGATATAGATAAAGTCTGCCCACTCGAAGGCAGCAGGATTATTTATCTGTGTTTTGAGTATCTCCATAATGACCGGATCAACAGGCCAACTGGCTGGAATTATTGCAGCCAGCAATGTGGCAAGTTCGGAATTGCCGCTATGGAATGCGCGGACATGCGCAGGCGTGACAGGCACAAGCCTCAGGCGGGCGGTAACAAGACTGTTGCTAGAAGGCATTATATTTTAATGTTTGAATTGTTTTATGCGCCTGGCAGGATGTGATTTTAATCCGATTCCGCCAGCCGTGTCTTTATCGGCTGGGGATTTCTCCCGCCGGTAATTGTATTATATATGGATTGGTCATGTTTGTATTGCAAGGTTGTCATAGAAGCTCTCTTACCTTATCCTTTAACTCCTGGCGCTCAAAGGGTTTGGCGATATAAGACAGCCCGTTGCGTTTGAAAAAGGCTATGGTATTTGGGTCTGAGGTATCACCGGTTATAAAAAGAAATTTGCAGGCAAGATGCGGCGATTTTTCTGTAAGGGCTTTATATAATTCCATGCCGTTCATGCCTGGCATGCGTATATCCATAATGACGATGTCATAATCGGTGCTCGACAACTTTTGTAAAACCTCTTCGGGATCTCCTGTAGTATCTATCGTGTGTCCGCTTGAACTTAGCGTTCTGCTTATCAGCATTCTTATAGCCTCTTCATCGTCCACCACCAGGAAGCGGGCAGTTTTGTTTTCTTCTTTTGCCCTGGTTGTGTAATTATTAGGCTCTGCCGTGGTGATTTCCGGCAGGGAATCTATGGGTAGCATGACTATGAACTCGGCGCCTTTTCCCTGTTCGCTTTTTACCTCTATCGTGCCGCCGTGTCCCAGAATAATGGAATGCGAGAGGCTGAGTCCCAGCCCTGTGCCCTCGCCGTTGGTCTTGGTAGTGAAGAACGGTGTGAAGAGCTTGTTTTTAACCTCACTGCTCATGCCCGCGCCGTCATCCCTGAGGGAAATGCGGATATACCCGCCGCTTTTTTCTGTTGTAATATTTAGCGTGCCGTGTCCGTGGGATTTCTTCATGGAATATTCTGCGTTGACGATTATATTGAGAAATACCTGCTGTATCTGTCCCGCATCGGCGGTTATCCACGGAAGATCGTCCGACAAATTTTTTATCACCTCTATATTGGCAGTTCTCAGAACATAACTTCTAAGGCTGAGGGTGGACTCGATAAGCTCGTTAACGCTGACGCTGCTTTTTACGGATTGGGTTTGCCTTGCAAAGTTCAGCATGCGTTTGACTATTTCTTTCACCCTGTTGCTGCCATCGGCAATAATCTGGACATGCTCCTTGATCTCCGGTGACAAATTTTCGTTGTTTACCAGTAATTCAGAGAAACCGATAACACTGGTAAGCGGATTGTTTATCTCATGGGCTATGCCGGCAGCCATCTCTCCGATAGCCGCGAGCCTGCTCGATACCTCGGACTTTTCACGAAGTAATGAATTTTCCTCTTCAGACCGCTTGCGGTCAGTGATGTTTTTCATAATGTGGATTGCGCCGGCAAGTGTTCCTGTGTCATCGAAAACAGGGGAAGCCGTTTCTTCGATGTGGATTCCGAGACTGGGTTCATAGTATTCTGCGGTTTCAGTTTTCCCTGACTGCATAGCTTTGACATGCGGGCAGAACGGCATGAAATGGTCTCTGCCATGAATTATGTGGAAGCAATATTGTCCCACGAGATCCACGGGAGATGTATGCAGTGCATCAGCAAAAGATTTGTTTACTCTGAGTATTTTGTGGTTTTTATCCAGCATGCTGATCATATCTGTAATAGAATTGAAAGTCGTGCTCCATTCTTCAGCAGCCTGCCGCAAGGCTTCCTCCGATTTTATGCGTTCTGAAACATCGGTCAGGAAATTCAGTGTGGCAGGACGTCCGTTCCATTCAATTAATACAGCGCTTATTTCTACCCATTTCACTGCATTGTCGGCTGTAATAATTCTGAAGGGGTATCTGTTGGGTGCAGGCTCGCCTTCAAGGCGTTTCTGGTAATTTTGGATTACCATTGCACGGTCGTCAGGGTGAATAAAATCGCTAAATGGCTTGCTGGTGAAATCTTGCTCTGTATAGCCAGGCAAAAGCTCGAACAGGGCGCGGTTAATAAATTTGAAATATCCATCCTGGGCTACCATTATGGCTTCATTGGCATTTTCTATCAAAGTCTGATATTGTTTGCGGCTGTCTCTCAGGGCAGCTTCATCTTTCTTATGCTCTGCTATCTCCTGCTGCAGCCGTTTTATCTTGTTATCAAGTTTGGCAATCAGGATTTTGTTATGCTCAACGAGATATTGGGAGGTTGCAATGGGTTTGGTTTCCACCACGGGGAGCAGCCCTGCTTCAGCCTTTTCTACTATATCTGCTAGTACCTGAATCAGTGTTTCAGGCTCAATTGGCTTGCGTATGAAAGCATTTACTCCAAGGCTTCTGGCAAATTGTTCATCTTCGCTTGAAGTGTATGTAGCTGTGTATATGATAAAAGGTATTTTTTTTAATGTTTCGCTCTGTTTCCATTCACGGCATAGCTGATAGCCGTCCATCTCCGGCATTTGTATATCGCTGATGACTATTTCGGGGGCATCCTCGAGCGCCTGTTGCAGCGCCTCGGAGCCGTTGGTTGCGGCCACAACTTCGTGCCTGTAAGCCCGGAGTTGCTTCATAAGCAGGTTGCGGCTGTCAGGGTTGTCTTCAACAATCATTATTTTCATAATGCTCGCCCCCTTATACAGGTTATTCCAGTTTCATAATTCTTCGAGATGTATCAACCCTCGTGGATATATCCATCTATTTGCAGCGACAGTTCATCCACATCTATAGGTTTTCGTGCAAAACCGCTGCAACCCGCGTCTAATGCGCTCCTCATATCTTCCGGTCTGACACTGGCTGTCAGCGCCAGTATAGTTATATCTTTTGTTTCGGGGGAACTCTTTATTTGCCGTGTAGCTTCGAGCCCGTCGATTCCACCCGGAAGCCTTACATCCATAAGAATAAGGGCAGGCATTTCTGCACGGGCCTTCATTACCGCTTCCTCGCCGTTCGTGGCCTCCAAAACCTGATAGCCGTGTATTTTTAAAACCTTGCCGACTAGCCGCCGGCTGTCGTCGTTGTCTTCTACCACCAGTACTTTTCTGCCGTTGTTGACATTGTCCATAAGGTATGCTCCCTTTACATAAACTACAGGCGGATTATTTGTTCTCTGGGCAGGGTGAAGAAAAAAGTGCTTCCCTTTCCCTGTTCGCTTTCTGCCCAGATTTTGCCCCCCCTGCATTTCGATGAATTGTTTGCTGACTGCCAACCCCAGACCTGTCCCGGCGTACCCTGCTATTTGTGAAGGGCTGACCTGTACGAAACTGTCGAAAATCGTTTCCAGATTTTCTTTTTCGATACCCATGCCGGTATCGGCTACCGAGAAAATATATTCGCTCTCATTTTCGCTGAGACTTAGCGTTATGCCGCCTTTAGATGTGAATTTGACCGCATTACCCATGATATTTATCAGCACCTGTCTGGTTTTAGCCCTGTCGGCGTATATGCGGTTAATCCCGGGCGCGATGGAGTTTGCCAGAGTTAATCCCTTCTCTTTTATCAGTGGTTCTATGGTGGCATTAACTTCAGCTATGAAATCGGACACGGCGAAAACGCCGCAACTCAGAACTGTCTTGCCGGCTTCTATTTTAGACAGGTCCAGCAGTCCGTTTATCAGCTCAAGTAAATTCTTGCCGTTGTTGTACACCGCCTGCAGATCTTTCTCCTGCTCTTCGTTGATTTCGCCTTCCACTCCGTTAAGTATCAGTTTGGCATAGCCGATAATGGAATTCAGCGGCGTTCTTAATTCATGGCTCATGTTAGCCAGAAATTGAGATTTATGCAGGCTCATCTCCTCCAGATGAATATTGCTTGCAGCCAATTCCTGATTTCTTTGGTTTAGTTCAGCCGTCCTTTCCTTGATTCTTTCTTCCAGTTCATCATTGGATTTCTTCAGGGCTGCATGTGCTGCTTCGAGATCATCTGCCATGCGGTTGAAGTTGACTGCCAGTACGCCGATTTCATCTTCGTTATGCACCGGAACTCTTGAAGAAAGATGATCCGGATCGATATTGTTTATTGTGCGGCTGAATTTAATCAGAGGGTCGGTAACCTGACTGTTTATGAAAAGAAATAGGCTGAAACCCATGAGTAGTAAAAACCCCATCAATCCGAGTGTCAATGCTCCGGTTGTTGTCCGTATCTGACTATCTATATAATCACTGGAAAAACCGATGTCAAAGCTTCCTATGATATAGCCTTCATCCGTTAATGCGTTACGCACTATCTCCAGATCCCGGGTGGAAACTCCCTGCTCGGTGGCCGAAACGATTAAATCCCCATCTATCTTGTTTACGGAAACGTATGCAACGCTTTGATATATCAATGCCGACCTGATTATCCGTTCTATCTGGTTATAGTCATACAGTTTAAGCGGTACGTTTAGAGAGTTTGATAGCGACTCAACAGCTGCGGTTTTAGCGACTTCGTAGTTCTTTTCCAGTTGATTTTCGATTACCATGGAAACGATTAATGCGGCCATTGCTATACAGATTGTAACAGAAGCAAAAACAAACAAACTGATTTTTGCCCGTATGCTTTTTATCTTGAATTGTTCTTTCACGGGGCGCTCCCGAGAAAGTTGTTGAATTCCTGAACATATTCTTCCCACTTGTTTCCATATAACTCCGTATCTGCGGGCAACAAAATATTAAGGGTGTCCAGATCAGGTATTCCATCCAACGGAACAACATCCGTGCGAAGTGAGTATTTATAGCTTGTGAGTTGCATTATTTCCTGCCCCCCCTTAGATAGAAGAAAGTTCTGAAACATTTTGGCTTCTTCAGGGTTTTGGGTCTGCGCCAGAATGGCTGTTGGATTGACGACAAGCGGGATGCCTTCTGTGGGGTATATTCCCTGTATGCTTATCCCTTTGGCGTTTCTGTAACTGTAAACGGTCTGGATGCTGAATTCCCCCGCAATATCTATTTCCCCCTCAATAAGAGCATCAGCAAGCGCTGTGGTTGAGGAGTATATTTTGGGACTTTGCGTTGATAGCAATGCTTCCCAGAATTCCGCCCCCAGTATTTCCCTGAGCATGTAATACTGGCCGTATTGAGACCCGGCGGTGGTGATGTTCTCCAGCCCGATTCTTCCCTGCCAGCGGCTGTCCAGCAGATCCGTCCATTGCAGAGGCGGATCATTGATTCTGTTTTCATCATATGCGATGCATATGCCGAAGGCCGCAAATACCGCCCAGTAACCTTCATCCTTATACTCATCGGCGTAATGTACGTATTCCGGGGACGCGTAATTCAGGAAATATCCCTGGTCTTTCAGGGTCGAATAGGAGGCTATGTCCGCTATGGTCAGAACGTCGGCCTTGTTTTCCCCGTTAGCTATGTCTGATAGCAACCGGTCTCTTATGATAAAGGCCGAACCTCTTACAATTTCAACTTCGATGCCTGTTTGCGTTTTGAAGGCGTTGGCGATTCTGTCAGCATCGGTTTGCGGTATGGAGGTGTACCATACTATGCTGCCGGTAGCGGGCGGAGTAGCTATTTCAACTGCCGGGATTACCTTTTGACTATCCCCTGTGGCCAGCACAAACGAAAAGGAAAACAATATACCGGAGAAAGCTATAACGATAAAAGCCCAGATATACTTCTTCATTTGGCCTGCCTAATTTATATACCCTGTGAAAATCGGGGGTGGATTTACAGCAAGTCCTACTTTATAGTACTTTGCTCCTATTCATTTGGCTCGTAGCATCAACCGTTCGTACTAATTATACTACTATTGTCATTAGTCGTATTGGACTATTGCTATTTTTATTGCAAAGTAATTGGGAAAAAGAAGCATGACTGATAAAACCAGCCATCGCTGGTGAAGTTTTATGAGATACAGGAGGACTGTAAGTGTTTAGGCTGTCTGTATTATGCGTAAAGCGATTCCTGCCAATAATGTATTTTATGGGGAGAAAGATGCCTGAAAAATATAGAACGCGGCTTGTTTTGTAAAATTGGCGATATACCGGGTGCATTATCAGGAATTTCACCAGGAATAATATGTGGAATGAAGGCATGGATGATACGAATTTTGAATATCGTGTTTTATAGATATATAAAAGGACGTTTACGATGGCAAGAATTGCGAGGTTTCTGGTGATGTAAAGGCAGTGTTAAGGGCGAGTGTTGTTACGTTATGAGTTCTTCGGCTTTTTTAAAATCATCCGGCGTGTTGATATTCAGAAAACTCAGGTAATCGGGATCGAAACGCTCAATCTCCTCAGCGGTGATGAAGCGAGTCCGCATTTTCTTGAAAAGTTCATCCACTTTAAGAATGTTCCGAGACAGCACCTGTTTTATTTCCGGTATGCAGTCTCTCGAATAGATAGCCCGCAAAGACTCAAAATACTGCCCTTTGCGCGGCACAACTATATCATACCCCGTCGCCATTTCAGCCATATAATTTATCAATCCCTGGTTTATCAGCGGCATGTCGCAGGCCACCACCAGGTTAAAATGGTACTGTGAGTTCTCCAGACCTGCAAGCATGCCTACCAACGGCCCTTTGCCGCTTATCGGGTCCTGAGCCACCTTAATATTAACGCCAGCGGATACAGGGGGTAATTCCGCTTCGGGGGCTTTGACGATAATAATCTCGCTGCCCAGGAATTCAACATTCGAAACGGCACGCTGTAACAGGCTTTTCCCTCTAAGCTCAACCCATGTCTTGTCGCGCCCGAAACGTTTTCCTTTGCCTCCGGCCAATATTATGCAGCCTGTCTTCAAGTTACAGTTGCTCTCCGATTGTTTCTGTGTTCCCATATCAATTCGCATAACCTGATCCCATGGTTCGTTTATATCTGATGCCTTCTAATTATCGAACTACGGCCATTTCGGCCACTGGTTTTCATGATAGAGCCGTTTAAAATGCCTCTTGATGCGTATTTATTTTGCAATGGATAGCTAAAGTCCGACAAAAAAAGGGTTCATTACTACTACGGGTATTACTTGCCCGCAGGGGAGGAGATCCACTCCTTCAGGCTTGCGGATAAAGCAATCCGTATCGGCCATAAACTTCAAACGGCTCTTTTCAGTAAATGGAGTGACCTGATAACGACCGTCAGCTTTACGGGAAAGTTTAGCCCGCATAAATTCTGTCCAGGTATGGCTTCGGCCTTTGACATCTTCTGTCAATTCTGCGGACAACATGCATAGCGGGCTTCCCGATAAACCCGCTATGTTCAATATACCGGGCAATGCCAGTTGTATGAATGCGATCTCGTTGCTGGGAGGGCCGCCAGGCAGGCAAAATACTCTTTTCTCTCCCCATTTCCCAAAACTGACGCCTTTGCCGGGCCCCATCCGCACATGGCGGAAAAGCCTGTTCCAACCCAAATCATCCAGCACATTGACGATAAGATCACGTTCGCTTTCCCATGCTCCTCCGCACGTCAGGATGACATCGGCCTCACTGGAATAATCCAGCATTTTATTTTTGATTAACTCTTTATCATCGATAGTTATAGTGCTTACGTAAGGAATATTGAAGTGTGATAACCATGCCCCCAGATTGATGGAGTTGCTGGCGTAAAGCTGGCCTGGTTTAATCTTCTCCCCGGGAGCAATAAGCTCATTCCCCGCTGCAATTATAGCAACACTGGGTTTGCGGTAAACAGATAACCGGCTAATACCGGCGGCTGCTATAAGACTCTGATGGGCAGGCAGAAGAACCTGGTCTTTTTCAAAGACGCATGCCCCGGCCTTGATATCTTCCCCTGAGCGTAAAATATTTTTCCCTGCCTCTACGCTATCTTTCACCAGGACTTCACCGTTTTTTTCCTCGCATAGTTCAGCCACGACTACTGCATCGGTGCCGGCAGGCATCAGTGACCCTGAACAGATTTTAACTGCTTGTCCATTGTCCATATCGCCCTGGTAGCTTGCTCCGGCAAATCCAGAACCGCGCAGGGTTAATTTTACGGGATTCTGGAAAGTTGCGTATGCTACATCGCGGGACTTGACAGCAAAGCCGTCCTTTAGAGATGCGTCATCCGTGGGGCTGCTTACGCTGGCTATTATATCTTCCGCGCTTACATAACCGGTGCATGATGACAATGGCCGTATCTCCGTCTTCCGGTTGTTGGTGTTTTCCATTACTATGGATTGCGCTTCTGCGAGTCCGATATAATTTTCACCTTTATTGATTTCCGGTGTTTTCATGCGGATGCTCCCTGGTTATTTTGCGTAAGTATATCATTTGTGTTTTGAATAAAGAAAGCTGTCCGCAGTCATCCGCGGGTATCAGTTATTTCATGCGGAGGGGCTTGTTCAGCCTGGAAAGATGCAATAATGACCTGGTATTCGTTGCATTGATGGGGTAAATACGAAAATCTGCTGACAGACTCACGTCATGATTGGCGGAAAAGATTTGAGTATCAGGATGGTGGCTTCTCGATTAGCTATCCTGATGACTGTCCGGCATCAACTCTGCCAGAGAATAATGACGCAGACGACAGTGTAAACACCTCATGCTACCCTGAGTCAGGCTGGCAGCTGCCAAAGTAGCTGATACTTTAGATTGTATTTATCAGGACACAGCCTGCCGATTTAGGGATGGCGTCCCTGGAGAGATTCGAACTCTCGACCCGCTGCTTAGAAGGCAGCTGCTCTGTCCAGCTGAGCTACAGGGACATGATTTTGTCTTCATAATTTAGCATCACGCGCTTATAAGGTCAAGATTTATAACGATGTGCAGTTGAATATCCGTCTTGTTTTACTGACAGGCTGCTCTACTGATATTAAGGCGGTAAACCCCATATCAGTAAGAATTTAATGAACATGCATCCCGTTTGCTTTGTTAGAATAAAACCTGAGTGCCTCGTCAAGATGTTTGATGAACGCATCGGGTTGTTCTGGCGTAATTATCAGACTCCTGCCGTTATTCCTGATAATTTCTACTCCGCCGGAGAAAGCTGTGACGAACTTCAGCCCTGCGTAACTGATTGTGTCGTCCGGCTTGGCCGGTTTCACACTATGTATGCTCTGTAGTGCAGCCTTGAATGTAAAAGGTCCGCCGAGCCTGATAACCATGCAGTCGGAATAAATAAGGTAATGCCGGGGCAGCGTTGCCCAGAACAGAAGCGTCAGAAAAAGGGTGATGCCGAATAAAAACAGGGCGCCGGCCAGGTTGACAGGCAGGAACAACAATCCCATGATCGCGGTAAAGGCTAAAATTACGCCGATTACAGCGAACATTCTTTTATCGCGTTTGGGCGGGATCTTGTATTCAGGCATATCTCTCGTGCCAATCCTCCGGTCTTAGGGCTGTCGAGCGTTTATTCGTATTTACCAGGTCTGACCGCTGGCGCGATTAACCCAGTTCATTGACTATTATACAGTCCACCGTTGGTTGAATCCATAGATTAACGACAGCCTGTATAACTGCAGAAGGCTTAGCTGGCTGGGTTTTTGCTCATCAGCAACTTCAGGTTGCGTCTTAACAGCGGATAGATATCGCTGTCGGCCAGGCAAAGCGATTCTAGCTTGGCGATAGTGGTTGCGCCAAGTTTTTGTAACTCTACCCCTGAAAGAATTTTATCTGTCTCGGCTTTGTTGAATGATATGGTTGATTCCTGCGTTTTATTCAGCAGCTTTTTGTTTACGGGACATACTTCCTGACATATCATGCATCCAAGCAGAGCGTTGTGCCACATGGAATCTATCCAGTCTGGCAGCGTGTTTTCGCTCTCGTTGAAATGAGTAAGGCATCTGTCCGCGCGTATAACAAAACCCTCGCTTGAGATGCAATTGGTGGGGCATTTATCTGCGCAATTCCTGCATGTCAGGCATGATTTCATCAATACAGGATCATTCCATCCATCCTCCTTGCAGGGCAGGTCTGAATAGAATGCTCCCAGACGAAAAAAACTGCCTATGCCTGGAATATAACAGATGTTATTGCGGCCGTATTTACCAAGCCCGCTACGGACAGCGATGGTTTTAAGCGGCAGTCTGGCTCTGGTTGCGTTATATCCAAGGGGGACAAGGAAGTCCGTTGCAAGTCTAAGTTGCGTCTGACAGATATCTGAATAAATATAAGTCGGAGGGATAATAACGGCATGACCACCGAAAAAGACACGGGTCGGTGGTTGAGGGGAGGCGGTTATAATAATAGAGTTGGCATGCGGGAACGTATTTTTATAATTGAAGTCGTAGTGCCTGGTAATTTCGGGATAAAAATCGCCCTTAATCGCGCCCGATAATTTCAAATCGTGTATGCTTGATTCGATTTGCGGCAGATGCGTAATCGGGATTACCCTGGACTTGCATCTGTTTATCTCCAGAAATCTTATCAGCTCTGAAACTAGCGCTGACATAATACTGTTTATGGCCAAGATGTTTTGTAAAGGAGGCAGGCGACATGATGTCCGCTTCCTGTATCCTCAAGCAGAGGCATGACTCTGGAACACTCTTCGAATGCTTTGGGGCATCTGGGGTGAAATACGCACCCTGAAGGAGGGTTGATAGGGCTGGGAACTTCGCCTTTGAGCACGATTATTTCACGCTTGGCTTCCACTGCCGGGTCAGGGATGGGGACGGCTGACAGCAGAGCATTGGTGTAAGGATGCAATGGCGATTTATAGATTTCATCACGGTCTGCCAGCTCCATCATTTTTCCGAGGTACATAACTCCCACACGGTCGCTGATATGGCGCACTACAGAAAGGTCATGTGATATGAAAAGATAAGCTATGCCGAATTTATCCTGCAGCTCATCCAGAAGGTTTATTATCTGCGCCTGGATGGAAACGTCAAGCGCGGAAAGCGGCTCATCGCAAACTATGAATTCTGGCTGCAGGGCCAGGGCTCTGGCTACTCCCAGCCGCTGCCTCTGACCGCCGCTGAATTCATGCGGATAGCGGTCCGCCATATATGGCGCCAGCCCTACTATTTTAAGCAGTTCGGCAATGCGCGTGTCGAATTCCTTTCCACGTACGTCGCTGTTTATCTGCAACGGTTCACCGATAATATCTGCGGCAGTGAACCTTGGATTGAGCGAGTCATATGGGTCCTGGAATATAACCTGAAGCTTGCGGCGCAAAGGGCGTAGCTGGTTTTCATTTAACTCACAGAGATTTTTACCCTGAAATATTACTTCGCCGGAAGTTGGGCGATGCAGTTGCAGGACGCACTTTCCTATAGTTGTCTTGCCGCAGCCGCTTTCACCCACCAGTCCCAGTGTCTCCCCTTTGTGAATGGCGAAGGTTACGCCGTCAACCGCTCTCACATCGGCTATTTTTTTCTTTAAGAACAGCCCTGAAGTTATCGGGAAGTATTTGGTGAGATTATTTATTTCAACGATTATTTCTTCTGCCATGGTTTCTCTCCGCCGGCAGCCACCCAGCAGGCTGAAAAATGACCGGGCGTGGTTTCTGTCAGTTCTGGTTTATCTGTTATACATCTGGGTAGCGAATAGCTGCAGCGCGGCTGGAAAGGACAGCCTTCCGGCGGGCATAACATATCCGGCGGCTGGCCTTCGATGGGAGCCAGCCGTGACTTGCGCGGTTCATCCAGCCTTGGCACTGAAGCCAGAAGTCCTGAAGTGTATGGGTGAAGGGGATGATGATACACTTCGAGTGCTCTCCCATGCTCTACCACTATGCCTGCATACATGACATAAACTCGCTGTGCATATCTGGCTACTACTCCAAGATTATGGGTAATAAGTATGAGCGACATCCCCATTTCATCCGTTATGCCCCGTATAAGCTCCAGCAGCTGGGACTGGATGGTGACATCTACGGCCGTGGTAGGCTCATCTGCGATAACCAGTTGCGGTTTGCAGGAGATCGCCATGGCTATCATAACCCGCTGGCGCATGCCGCCGCTGAAATGATGCGGATAATCCTTCACTCTGCTTTCTGCATGGGGGATGCCAACCAGTTTTAATAAATTAATGGCTTCTTTGGTGGCTTCCTCGTGTTCGAGATGGCGGTGAAGCTCAAGCTGTTCGGTCATCTGACGTCCTATGGTCAGAACTGGGTTAAGCGAACTCATGGGTTCCTGGAATATCATTGAAATGCGTGCGCCGCGTACTTTGCGCATATCCTCGTTGGATAATTCAAGCAGGTTAGTGCCGTCCAGAAGGATTTCACCCGAAAGGATCTTGCCTGCCGGTTGCGCTATCAAACGCAGTATTGATAATGATGTCACGGATTTGCCGCAGCCGCTTTCTCCTACGATGGCTACAGTCTCGCCTTTGTTGACATAAAACGATACGCCGTTGACTGCTTTAACGACGCCGTCCTGGGTGTAAAAATGGGTTACCAGATTGTTTACGTCCAATAATGTCATATTATCTTCTCAATCTTGGATCAAGCGCGTCGCGCAGACCGTCTCCCAGGAAAGTAAAAGCCAGCATCAGTACTGCAATTGCAGCAGCCGGAACAATAACCGCGTATGGGGATGCGAATATAACATTGTAACCGCTTTGAATCATGGCTCCCCAGCTGGGATTTGGCGGAGTAATACCTATGCCTATATAGCTTAAAGCTGCTTCGGCAAATATAGCGCGGGGAATTCCGAACGTAATCGCTACTATAATGGGGCCGAGGGCATTAGGGAGGAGGTGCCTGAATGTGGTGTAACGGCTGGTGCCGCCCATGGCGCGGGCTGCTGTGATAAAATCGCGCTCTTTCAGGGAAAGGATTTGCCCCCGGACAAGACGGGCGACGTTGACCCATGCCACAAGGCCGATTGCCAGGAACATGACGAACAATCCGCCTCCAACCTTGGCGAAAGCTGAACCTCTAAGCACAGCGCTCAATAATATAATTAGCAGGATATCAGGAAAGCCGTACATGATATCCACGAAACGCATCAGCAGGTTATCGACCCGCCCTCCCATAGAGCCGGCGAATGCCCCTATAGGCAATCCTATCAATACTACGATAAATTGCGTAAATATGCCGACAGCCAGAGAAGTTCGCGCGCCGTAGAGCATGCGGGCGAAAGTATCTCTTCCCAGATCGTCCGTTCCCAGCCAGTGTTCAGCAGTGGGTGGCGACAGCACGGCGTTAAGGTCGGTATACGAGAAGTCATATTTCGTAATTAATGGCGCGAAGATTGCCGCCAGCGCTACGATTAAAATTATTATAGCTCCCACCACTGCCAGCTTGTTGCGTCTTAACCTTACCCAGGCATCGCCCCACAGGGTGTGATGTGGCCTGGTCTGGCAGACCTGTGACGGTTCTACTATTGGCGATTGAGCAGCAGCGTTATTCATAACGAATCCTTGGGTCTATGGCCCCGTATAGAATATCCACAGCCAGATTGACTATCGCAACCGCAAATGCGTAAAAGAGCACTGTTCCCATGATTAAGCCGTAATCACGGGCGTTAACTCCCAATACGAAAAGACGGCCGATGCCGGGAATGGAAAACAGGCTTTCTATAATAAAGGAACCTGAGATAAGTCCGGCGAATTCCGGCCCCGCGATAGTTGTGACAGGTATCAGGGCATTACGTAATATATGCCGCGACAGGACAACTCGTTCAGCCAGTCCCTTGGCGCGGGCAGTGCGCACATAATCCTGCCTTATGACGTCAAGAACAGAAGCGCGGCTTATGCGTGCGATGTAGGCTGCTGGCAATGCCGCCAGGGCAAAAGCCGGCAAGATTATCTGACGTATGCTGCCCCACCCGCCTGTGGGCAACCAGTGTAACTGAACGGCAAATATAATTACCAGGAATATTCCCAGCACAAAGCTCGGGATACTGGCAAAAACGGTGGCGAAAATCACCGAAGTATAATCGATAATAGAGTTTTGTTTAAGTGCGGCAGTCATGCCCAGAGGCAATCCTATCAGAATGGCGAGGATAAAAGCGGTGATGCCAAGAGTAGCTGTCACTGGAAAACCTTGCATTATTATATCGGTAACGCTTCGGTCCTGATACTGATAGGATACGCCCAGGTCGCCGCGCACGGCATTCCATACATAATTGACGAATTGTTCATAAAAGGGCTTGTCCAGCCCATATTTTTTATTCAGGTTTTCAATGACCTGTGGATCCAGTTCCTTTTGTTTATCCCACGGTCCGCCGGGCACAAGGTGCATCAGGGAAAAAGTGATGAATGCCACCACCAGGAGGCCAAGCCCAGTCCACAATAATCGCCGGATGACGTATCTAATCATAATAATAACCTGAATTTTAGTATGCAGGGGGCCGGGTTTTTGCCGAAACCCCCTGCATTTGTTTTTTTGTCGTTTCTTCGGGAATTACTACTTGTCTATAGTTATGTTCTCGTAGAAAACGTCGCCGGCGATTTGTCCGTCCATACCGGTGGTGGTGAAACCCTTTACGTAAGGTTTAACCAGGACAAAGCGCTCTCTGTAGAACACGGTCATGATCGGCGCATCTTCGAATACCATTGCCTGCGCTTCATCCCACATCTCCAGACGTTTGTCGTTATCCAGTTCCTTCTTGGCTTTGGCGGCCAGTTCGTCGAAATCCGGATTGGAGTAGGTGGTGTGATTGTTGCCGGCGCCGGTGCCGAACAGCTCGGGCAGCCAGTTGTCGGGATCGGGGTAATCGGCGCCCCAGCCGAAGAATGCCCAGGTTTCCTCTTCCGAATTTACCAGCGCGCTGAAAGCGGCGGATTCCATGGGTTCCAGCGTAAGGTTAATTCCCAGGTTGTCCTTGAGTTGCGCCTGAAGCAGTTGCGCCAGGTTGGGGTTGGAGCCTACGTTGGCATACTGGAACTTGAGTTCCGGCAGCCCCGCCCCGTTGGGATAACCCGCATCGGCCAGAAGTTGTTTGGCTTTGGTAGGATTGAAATCGTATTCTTTTCCGATTTCAGCGTTGTAGCCTGGCATGCCGGGAGGCACCCAGGAGAGGGCAACCTTGCCCACGCCGCCTCTAACCTGATCTATATAGGCCTGGCGGTCGAAAGCGCATGAAAGCGCCTGACGCAGGGTCTTGTTATCGAACGGGGCCTTGCTGACATTGAACTGGAAGGCGAAGGTGGTCAATTCGTTATAGCGCACTATTTCCGGCTTAAGAGAATCATCTTCCATAACGGTTTTTTCAGTTCCGGAAGGAGGCGCACTAACATCCAGTTCGCCGTTTTGATAAGCAGCCCACGCGGCGTTGGCGTCGGTTACCATTTTGTAAGTTATCTTGGTTAGTTTGGGCTTGGTGCCCCAGTAGTTTTCATTGGGCTCAAATGTCAGGTGGTCCTGATGTGCCCATTCGGTTAATATCCACGGACCGTTGCCGATATAGGTTGCGGGTTCGGTCCACGTATCTCCGTTGGCCGAGATGATATCCTCGCGGGCGGGGTAAGCCGGCCACAGCGCCATCAGGGAAAGGAAGGTGGGACGGGCTTGAGCCAGTTTGATCTCGAGCGTGGTATCATCCACTGCTTTGACAGCCACCGCATTCCTGAGAGATGCCTGGGTGGCGGCGTCTTTGTCGGCTGAGCTGTTGTAGGCCTCGGCGCCTACAATGTCATAATAGAATGAGGCATATTCTGCTGCGTTATTGGGATCGAGCATGCGCTTGATGCCATATACGAAGTCGTCTGCCGTGACCTTCTGCCCGTCGCTCCATGTGACTTTGCTGTTTAGCTTGAAGGTATAGGTCAGGCCGTCAGATGAAATTCCGCCGTTCCCTGTAGTCGGGATCACAGAGGCTGCGGCAGGCGTAAGTTCAAGGTCCTTGGTGAAGGAAAAAAGGCCTTCGAAACATCTCATAATAACGGAGCGGGATGCCGCCCATGAGGAAAGATTGGGGTCGATGGTTTCGGGTTCACCCGAAAGATTGACGGTAAACTCCTGTGAGCCGGATGGCTGCCCCTGCGTGCAGCCTGCTGCAAAGGGGCTGAGGGAAATTGCGCTGCCTGCTGCTGCCAGCATTCCCAGAGTTCCTGTTGTTTTAAGAAAATCCCTTCTTGTAAAACCTGAATTGTTTATTTTGGTCATTCTCATCTCCTTTGTGTTCATTTACCTGTGTATATACATATAACTAAACTACAAAGTCGCAAATGTTCCATTAACAGGTTATTTTTACTTTCATCCTCCTTATCTAAATTTTAGATTAGAGTTGGCGATATTGCTTTTGGCAATAAATGCAACTCCCTATTTAGACGATTATGATACTGCATACATGCCAATGTCAATAGAAATATTAGGCGAGAATGGTAAATTTTTACCATTCTCGCCTAAAAATCATATAAACTGATAAAAATCATATAAAGTTTTTATACTGCTACAATGAAAAAACAGAGACTTGCTTTATGAAAATCCTCACTGAATATCTGCCAGCTTGCCGGGGGTAATTCCCTAATTGGTTTTTATACGGGGTGATACTAAACGCCACATTTAATGACCCTTTTGGGTCTTTTGTATGTATCCAAAATACAACAAACTTAACAAAACATACTGCATATCGTTTTTGCCGGAGATCATCCTCGCGGCCTGCCGGCGTATTTTAGTAAAACAGGAATAAAGTAATGAGATTATGGACAAAAGTCATAATTATCTCCATAACAATACCAATTGCCGTAATCTCGTTGCTGACAATTACCTCCAGATTCTTTTATGGGCGCAATTATACCGATATCGAGACTGATATTGTAGATCAGAACCTGCAGCGAGTAGAAAATGCTATACAGGGAAGGCTTCAGAACCTGGAACGCCTGAATATTGACTGGGCAGCATGGGATGATTCTTATGCATTTATGGCCGACGGGAACCAGGATTATATTGATATCAACCTTGTCCCGCAAACCTTTAGCAATCTTGGGGCCAACTTAATTGCTTACACAGATACACAACACAAAATTGTCTGGGCTAAACATCTTAATTATCTTACGTTGGAAGAGAGCGATCTCCCTCCTGCTATACAGGAATGTCTGACAAATGGTTCTGTTTTCTACCCTGTAAAAGACAACGCAGGGTTTCGGGGAATTCTTCGTTCTGATAGCGGGCCTATGCTGTTTTCAGCCCAGCCCATATTGACCAGTAATTTGGATGGCCCCGCCCGCGGTTTTCTTTTTATGGGGTATTACCTGGACGATTTTGTTATTAGCGAGCTTGCTGATGCTTTACAGTTACCAATCTTAATCAATTGCTTTTCAAGCGATTCTAATGGACCGGGGGAATTGTCGCAGCAACATCCCTCTGCGGTGGTTGTAGAAAAAGACAGGGTTATCGGGTCCTTGTTGCTTGCTGATTATACGGGCAATCCCTGTCTGGTAATCAGCACGGAAATATCACGCATGATTTATAACCAGGGACTTATGGCCGTGAGCTGGTTCAATATCGGGATTGTTGCTGTAGCCGTTGTTATCAGCTTATCCGCCTTGTGGGTTGTGAAAGTCTGGATAATAGATGGTTTTCAAAAGATGGAACAAGCCGTTGCTGATATTGCTCAAAGCCAGGATTTTACGATGCGGGTACCATTTGTAGCTAATGGCTTGGAAATGGAGCGGTTGGAGTCTGGTATTAACCGTATGTTAGAGAGATTTTGCGAAACGCAGTGCGCCTTAAAAGAAAGCGAGGCCAGATATTCGGCTATTGTAGAAAACATGAGCGATGGCGTTGTAGTCATAGAAGACGGCGTTCATAAGTATGTTAATCCTCGTGTACCGGAGGTAGTGGGGCTTGGATATGATGAAATAATCGGCAAGCCGTTCGCAGAATGGATTGCTCCGGAATGCAAAGATGAAACCATAGCCGCCTATAAGGCCAGAATTGCAGGTGCAGATGCTCCGGAGTGGTATGAGTCCAAAATATTGCATAATGACGGGCACCGCATTCCTGTTGACATCAGCGCAAAGGTAATAGAAATAAACGGCAAAAGAAGCGACATAGTCATATTGCACGATAATACCCAGCACGAAAAGATGGAACAGGCACTTCGTGAAAGCGAAGCCAGACATTCAACCATACTTGAGAATATGAGCGACGGTGTGACCATTATCGAAGACGGATTGTGCAAATATATAAATAAACGCTTTAGCGAAATGGTGGGGATGGATGTATCTGAAGCTGTTAATCGCCCGTTTATCAACAGGATCGCGCCTGAATGCAGGGAGACAACGCAGGCAGCCTATATAGCCAGACTGGAGAAAAAGAATGCTCCGGTTTGTTACCAGTCGAAGCTTATTCATAAAGATGGGCACGAGATACCTGTGGAAATCAGCGCCGGAATTATCACCGTAAACGGCATAAAAACCGATATAGTTCTCATCCATGACATCACCGAGCGCGACCGCATGGAAAAATCCTTGCAGGAAAGCGAAGCGCGCTACAGGCTGCTGGCTGAAAATTCTGCCGATGTTATCTGGCTTGTTGAACTAAGTCAGAATGGCTCCATAAAACATGTATATGTCAGCCCGTCTGTTGAAAAAGTTCTTGGCTACACTCAGGAAGAGTACTCTCAGTTATCAGAAGATCAAATCATGACTTCTGATTCATTTTCCCGCGTAGTCGAAAAAACTGTTTCCGATGTGATTGAATTTAATGAAACCGGCACACTCTCTCATGCTCGTCCAATTAAGCTGGAGATGGTACATAAAAATGGGGCAATAGTGCCGGTTGAAGTTGTTACATCGATCCTGCCGGATGAAAAGGGAAAAGCCGCCCGCATGCTCGGGATATCGCGGGATATTAGCGAGAGTAAAAAAATACAGGAAGAGTTGGTATTCCATGCCAGTATTCTGGAAAATGTGCATGACGGGGTAATCGTTCTGGATAGCCAAGGCAAGATTACGTATTGGAATGACATGGTCTCCCGGATTTCCGGCTATGATGCTGCAGAGATGATGGGGAAAATACGTGTTGATATAGTTCATGGGCTTACTGATGTTTCAGTGCACGAGATATTGCACGGTGTGAATAAAAATGCGTATTACAGCGGCGAATGGGAAGTCGTCACGAAATATGGAGATACGATCTGGGTTGGCATCAGCATAGGATTGATGAAAGATTACAGCGGCCAGCAAACGGGTTATGTTGTGATGGTGAAAGATATTACAGCCCGAAAAGTAATTGACGAAGAATTGCGTTCTAAAACTGCTCTTCTGGAGGCACAGCTTAATTCTACTGGCGATGGTATATTGGTCACCGCTGAAGGAGGTGCCGTAGTATGGGAAAACGAAATCAACAGGCGTATTTGGGGTTTTTCTCACAGCGAGTTAAAATTCGACAGTCTGGAAAAACGTGTTGAGTTTCTGCTGACGAAAGTAAAATCCCGCGAACAATTTATTAAAAAAGCGCGGGCGGTTGATACTGATGCCTACATTTCTTTCAAGGATGAACTGGAACTGTCCAATGGAATCATAATGGAGCGATATACTGCTCCTGTTCTGGGAAAGGACGGCAGGCATTACGGACGTATCTGGAGTTTCCATGATGTAACCGATTATAAGAAAATTGAGGCAGAACTTCGCAGCAAGACCGCGTTTCTGGAAGCTCAGCTTCATTCCAGCACCAACGGCGTGCTGGTTGTTGACCAGGAAGGCAGGGTCCTGCTGGAGAATGAGGCTAACGTGCAGTTGTGGAAGTTCTCGCATAAAAACCTTGAATTTACCACGCTGGAAGACCGCGTTCAGTTTCTTTCGACGAAGGTCAAGGCCCCATTAACATTCTACAGCACGATTATGTCGCTGATGTCTTCCTCCACCGCCTCCCTCAAGGATGAATTCGAGCTTCTCGACGGCACGGTTGTCGAAAGATATTCCGCCCCTGTCATTGGGGAGAACGGCATAAACTACGGCAGGATATGGCTTTATCACGATATTACCGGGCTTAAAACCATAGAGAACGATCTGCGCGCCAAGACCGCCCTCCTCGAAGCGCAGCTCAATGCCAGCACCGACGGCGTGCTGGTGGCCGACGAAGAAGGGCGGGTGATACTGGAGAATGAAAGCAATAAACGTTTGTGGGGTTTTTCTCATAAAGATCTGGTATTCACGGGGCTCGAAGAGCGCATACAGCATTTGATGACAAAAGTGAAAGACCCTGCGTATTTTCGTGACAAACTGCTGGAAGCGATGACTCATCCTGAAATTGTCCAGAGGGATGAGCTGGAACTGTTAAACGGAACATACATGGAAAGGTATTCGGCTCCTGTGCTTGGAGATAGCGGCAGGCATTATGGAAGGATATGGGCTTTTCATGATATTACCGAGCGCAAAAAGGCCGAAGAAGTGATTAGAGAGAGCGAGAACCGTTACAGGATGCTGGCGGAAAATTCAACCGATGTTATCTGGACGGCGTCATTGGACGGGCGTTTTACCTTCATAAGCCCATCAGTTTTATCCCTGAGGGGATACACCGTCGAAGAGGCTATGGAACAAACGTTCGAGGAAGCTGTTACTCCCTCATCATTCAAGACCATTAAATCGGAAATGGAATCGGCATTGAAAACCCTGGAAAATGGCCTTGGCGCTGATACAATAAAATATTTTGAAGTGGAACAGCCATGCAAAACCGGCAGTAATGTATGGACTGGTATTTCAGCTAAATTCCTGCTGGATGAATGCCGTCAGCCGGTTGGAATAATAGGGGTTTCCCATGATGTCACACAGCGTAAAAAGGTGGAAGATGCCTTGCGGGAAAGTGAGCGCCAACTCGCAGCCATTATACAGTTTCTCCCGGTTGCTACCATGGTTGTCAATCTCATGGGTGAAGTTGTGGCATGGAATAAAGCGATGGAAAACCTAACGGGCATAAAAGCATGCGATATTTTAGGCAAGGGCGACTATGAGTACGCCTTGCCTTTCTATGGCGAGAGACGTCCCGTCCTCATCGATCTGGTGATGCACCCGGATGATAAAATCATGCAAAAATATACTGTATTCAATGTCGCCGACGACGGCATTTACGGGGAACTCACCACGCCGTTTATGAGAACTGAAGATGTTTATCTTTATGCCAAAGCTTCATTGCTGCGCAATTCAAAAGGAGAAATCACGGGGGCGATTGAATCGGTCGGCGATATCACCGAGACGAAAAAGTCGGAAAAAATGGCAAAAGCATCCTTGAAGGAAAAGGAAACGCTGCTCAAGGAAATCCATCACCGCGTCAAGAACAACATGCAGGTAATTTCCAGTTTGCTGGCATTGCAGGCTCAATTCGTGCATGCCAAAGAAGATGAACAACTTTTTCAGGACAGTCAGGATCGCATCAGGTCGATGACACTGGTTTACAACAAGCTCTACCAGTCCAAAACACTGGCTACCATCTGCATGAAAGGATATGTTGAAGAGCTGGCGACTAATCTGGTGGATTCATACAGCTTTGCCCGTGAGCGCATTGATTTGAAAATGGATGTGGGAGAAGTGTCACTGGGCATAGAACACGCTATTCCCTGCGGGCTTATCATAAATGAACTGCTGGTTAATTCCATGAAACATGCTTTCCCTGACGGATGTTTCGGGGAGATAAATATCTCCATGCATCAGTTGGAAAAAACAATAACTATAGAAGTGGGGGATAACGGGGTCGGTTTACCGCAGGATTTCGATATAGCCGCCAGTCCTACCCTGGGTGTGGGGCTGGTGCATTCCCTGGGGGTTGACCAGCTGGGGGGTAGCGTGGAATTTACAAGATTGGAACAGGGAACAAGAGTCGCCATCAATTTTAGTTTAAATCAGGGGATGGGGTGATATATGAAAACCAGAGAAAAACTGAGAATCCTGGTAGTCGAAGATGAGGCCATCGTGGCCAAGGATCTCCAGATGCGCCTGATCAATCTGGGATATGATGTCCCCGTTACCGTGGCTACCGGCGAGCAGGCCATAGCCAGGGCAGGTGAGTTGAAGCCTGATATGGTGTTGATGGATATTTCGCTCAGGGGCGCCATGCTGGGAACCGAGGCTGCCTCTAAAATCCATAGTTTGTATAACATCCCTGTTATTTTTCTCACTGCTTACTCTGATGAACAGACGCTGGAAAATGCCAAGGCCGCTGAACCGATGGGCTATATTACCAAACCGATAGAAAAAAATGACCTGAGAGTTACCCTTGAAATGGCTTTTTACAAGGCTGGGATGGAGTCCGAGAGAAAGGCGTTGATGTGTAAATTGCAGGAAGCCCTGGATGAGATAAAAACCCTCAGCGGCATCATTCCTATCTGCGCCTCCTGCAAGAAAATCCGCAACGACGCAGGGTACTGGGAAGCAGTGGAGCAATATATAGAACAACATTCCGACGCCCAGTTTTCCCACGGGGTTTGTCCTGAATGTACTTCGAAGCTCTATCCTGAACTGAATGAACAAATAGATCATGAATTAGATCAGAACAAAACCTGATTTCGTTTTATAGTATTAGAAGGTAAATATTTGCCGTTAAGGACTGCTTTAAGCTAAAATGTCTATTATTGTCTCCGGCAAGCCCGGAGAGAGCGGGAGCAGTACGAATGGCAACACTCATCACTGACACTACGCTAAGGGACGCCCATCAATCTCTGATAGCCACACGCATGCGAACCCGCGACATGCTGGATGTGCTCGGCGAAATGGATAAAATCGGTTTCTACTCGATGGAAGTATGGGGCGGCGCTACCTTCGACAGCTGCATACGCTTTCTCAACGAAGACCCGTGGGAACGCCTCAGGATTATCCGCCAGAAGGTTAAGAATACCCGCTTGCAAATGCTGCTGCGTGGGCAGAATCTGGTGGGATACCGCCATTACGCCGATGACGTAGTGCGCGAGTTTGTGCGCCTTTCCGTAAAAAACGGCATAGATGTTTTTCGTGTTTTCGATGCGTTGAACGATCTTCGCAACATGGAATCCTCCATAGCCGCCATCAAGGAATTCGGCGGGGAGGTGCAGGGCGTAATATGCTATACCACCAGCCCGGTGCATACCATCGAGCGCTTCGCCCAGATGGCGGTTGAACTGGAAAATCGCGGCTGCGATGGCATATGCATAAAGGATATGGCGGGGCTTATCTCTCCGCACATGGCTGTGGAACTTGTCAGCGCCATCAAGCAGCGGGTGAATATTCCGATAGACCTGCACTCCCATTGCACCAGCGGCATGGCGCCTATCAGTTATTATGCTGCAGTGGAGGCAGGCGCCAATATACTGGATACTGCTTTTTCAGCTTTTGGATGGGGTACTTCACAGCCGCCGACTGAAAGTATGGTGGCTACGTTGCAGGGCACTCCCTACGATACCGGACTCGATCTCGCCAAACTCAATGAGATAAATGAATATTTCCTGAATCTGGTCAACAAGTACCGCCTGTTATTTACCGCTGAAGCTACCCGTCCAAATGCGGCAGTGTTGCTGCACCAGATACCCGGAGGCATGATATCCAACCTTGTAAGCCAGCTCAAGGAACAGAAGGCGATTGACCGTCTTCAGGACGTTTACGCTGAAATACCCCGTGTGCGCGCCGATCTGGGCTATCCGCCTCTGGTAACGCCTACCAGCCAGGTGGTTGGGACTCAGGCGGTGCTCAATGTGCTATCAGGACAACGCTATAAACAGGTAACGCGGGAAACTAAAAATTATCTTATGGGTCTGTATGGACAAACCGCCGGCGAAGTTAACGAAGAAGTGCGGCGCGCAGTTATCGGTGATGAACAACCTGTTACCGTACGGCCTGCTGACCTTTTACAGCCTGAATTGGGTAAAGCCAGAGATGAATTGCAAAAATTGGGCATAATGAAAAAAGAAGAAGACGTTGTTACTTTTGCATTGTATCCTGAAGTGGCGACCAAGTTCCTGCGCGGAGAGTTGAAAGAGGAGTCGCTGGCTCAACCTCAGGCTCAAACTGCCGCTGCGCCCGTTCCGCAGGCGGCGTCTTTCCCCACCGAGTTCAGTGTTGATGTTGACGGCGAGGTTTTCAGCGTCAAGGTGTCGCCGGTTGGCGGCGGCAAGGTGGTAGAGGCAGCCAAGTCCAAAAAACCCGGCGCAAACCAGAAAGGCGCTGTTGTTGCTCCCATGAACGGCATGATACTTTCCATCCGCGCCAAGGCGGGGACAAAAGTGGCTCAGGGCGATGTTGTCGCTACCATAGAAGCTATGAAAATGGCTTCCGAAATTACTTCGCCTGTCGCCGGCACGGTCAGCGAAGTCTTCGCTTATGAAGGCGAACTGGTGAACGCCAAAGATGTAATTATGGTTGTGGAATAAAGTGATAAACAAAATTCTGGTGGCCAACCGCGGCGAGATCGCCATCCGTATCATGCGTGCCTGCCGCGAACTGGGCATAAAATCAGTAGCGGTTTATTCCGAGGCTGACAAGCATGCTCTTTTTGCCAAATATGCCGATGAGTCATATTTTATCGGACCTGCCCAGGCTTCGGAAAGCTATCTGAACATCAACAAGATAATCGAGACGGCGTTGCTGTCGGGCGCTCAGGCTATACATCCCGGTTACGGTTTTCTGGCTGAAAATCCCGGTTTCGGGTTTGCCTGCGAGCAGGCGGGAATCAAGTTCATCGGCCCTTCGAGCAAGGTGCTGGAACTGATGGGCAACAAGATTGCCGCCAGAATTGAGATGCGTAAAGCCGGCGTGCCGATAGTGCCCGGCTGTGATGATCTTGTCACAGGCCTTGAGCAGGCTAAGGAGATTGCAGGCAAGGTCGGTTATCCTGTTATTGTAAAACCCTGCGGCGGCGGCGGCGGCATAGGCATGAAAGTGGCGGGTTGCGAAGCCGAACTGGAAGAAGCTGTCGCCGGTTCGCAAAAGATGGCTGGCAAGGCTTTCGGCGTGCCGGATGTATATATTGAAAAATTCATAGCTCAGCCGCGCCATATAGAGTTTCAGATAATGGCCGACAGCTTCGGCAATACGGTGTATCTGGGCGAACGCGAATGCTCCATTCAGCGCCGTTACCAGAAACTCATCGAAGAAAGCCCCTCACCTGCCATTACCCCCGAGCTCAGGCAGAAAATGGGCGAAATAGCCGTAAAGGCTGGTAAATGGGTCGGTTACGAAGGCGCCGGCACAATAGAATTCATATTCTCAAACGGCGAGTTCTATTTCATGGAAGCCAATACCCGTGTTCAGGTGGAACATCCTGTCACGGAAATGGTAACGGGCATAGATATTGTCAAGGAGCAGATACTCATTGCGCAGGGACATGCGCTGTCCTTCAAACAGGAAGATATAAAGCTCAACGGCTGGGCTATAGAGTGCCGCATCAATGCCGAAGACCCGCTGGCTGATTTTGCTCCCTCGACCGGCAAACTGCGCGGCTACCGCTCTCCTGGCGGCATAGGCGTCAGGGTTGATTCCGGCGTGCATACCCGCTATACCATCCCCTATATGTATGACCCCATGATATCCAAGCTTATTGTCTGGGGGAGAGACCGCAGTGAGGCCATAGCGCGCATGAAACGCGCTCTTTACGAGTACATCATCGTCGGCGTCAAGACCAATATCCCCTTTCATAAAGCCGTCATGGCTAATCTCCACTTTGTATCCGGAGAGTTCGGCACGCATTTCATAGACCGTGAAACCACGCTCATGGAAGATATGAAGCGTATTATTGAACAGGAAACACCTTTAGAGGAAAAACTTACCGATATTTTCGATGAATCCAAGCGCATTGCCGCTATAGCCGCGGTAACCGCCATCACTCATGCCGGACTGCCGGAAGCTACCACCGGAGAAGAGTAACGGCGCGCTCCCCCTTTGGTTAAAGGGCTTGCAGGTTTGAAAGATTTGCTCTTTATAGCGGATCATATTTTTTGCTCCATTTGAAATATAGATTAAGAACACTCTTTTTAATTACGAATCTGCCGGGTGCTTTTATTCCGCATCATCTGGAACTCTCTTATCCCTGCACATATCGCCCCGGCATGTAGTATAATGGCTTTATGGCGATCTTCTGGGAAGCTTTTGTGCTTACTTTCATCCCTCTTTTTGTTGTCCTGGACGCGCCCGGCAACCTGCCGATGGTGGTGGCGCTTACAGACGGCACGACCCGCAAGGAAAAGGTAAAGGTCATCAATGTCGCCGTCGTCACCGCCGTGATGGTAGGGCTGGCCTTTCTCTTTTTCGGCTTGTTCCTGCTGAAAGCGATGGGCATTTCCGTGGGCTCTTTCGCCATAGCCGGCGGTATAATCCTCATGGTGCTTTCCATCAAGTACATGACGACCGGCCATATGGTGGATTCCTCGCGCGAGGAAATGATCGCCGTGGTGCCCATAGGCACGCCCCTCCTCACCGGCCCCGCCACTATCACGACGCTTATTTTTCTTAATACGCAGTATCCCACGTGGATAGTGCTGCTTTCATTCGGGCTGAATATGGGAATTGCCTGGATTATATTCGTGGCCGGGGACAGGATAATCGGCTTCCTGGGGCAGGGCGGAATCAAGGCCGTATCCAAGGTGTTCAGCCTGCTGCTGGGCGCTATAGCCGTTGATCTGGTAATCCGCGGGCTTAACCTGCTGGGGATACTGAACACGGGATAGCAGCCTCTCCGCTGCGTATCCGGGGGCTTACGCATTATCCGTTTTTGTTTTTCAACCCCCCTCTTTCGCGGGAACGAATCGAATCCGTTTTGGCCTTGAACGGCGGCGACTCAGGCATGAGCGG